>NZ_QODJ01000003.1:0-217339 GCF_009935965.1 Pseudomonas sp. L13 | reverse complement strand
CTCGCGAATGCAGGGTGTCAGTCGCTAAATAAGTTGACTGACACCCTGCATTCGCGAGCAAGCCCGCTCCCACATGGGGTTATGCGTCGTTTATCGAGGCTGTGCGCACTCCAACGCCTGGTCCACTACCCCCTTCGCCATCTCCACCAAATGCATCACCGCCCGCTGCGGCGCCTTCATCACCTCACCCGACGCATTCGCCGTCTCCACCGCGCAATGCAACAACTCCGCCGCATGGGCCAGGGCGTCTTCGAAGCTCAGGTTGTCATTCAGGATAAAGATCGGCGCATCCGGGGCGGATGCCTTGAGGTAGTAGTCGATGGCACGACGGTGGAGCAGGGCGTCTTCGCTGAGGAAGTCGGTTTTGTTTTCAGTTGAAGCAGAGGTTGCTTTGACCATGTTGAATCTCCGGGATCTTTAACGCTCTCCTTCCGTCAATTTCGGCTTGCACTTCCGGTCACCGAAGGGTCGATGACGTGTGGCAGATTAGCGGTCGCGTTGTGATGGAACAAGGCTTGAAATGCTGCTCGGAAACGTCCTGCAATTGATCGGGATAGGTCTTGCTGGCCAATAGTGGCAGGCTTATTGGACAACGTTTTGGAGAGGCGGCTAGAAATGAAGGATCATCCGACCACAGCCGAGATCAGCGAAAAAGTGATCCAGCTATTCGTCGATATCATTGGTTTTATCGACCGAAGCGAAGTGACGGAACAAACCGATTTCATCCATGACTTCGACATCATTGATGACGACCTGACGTGCTTTGTCATGCAGATCAAGTGGCAGTTCAAGCTGCAAGCGACGCAGGAGGATTGGGATCACATCACGACCATCGAGCAGATAGTCGATTTGATCGTCCAGCGCAGATCGAGTCCTTTGTAGGAGCGAGCTTGCTCGCGAAGAACGCCAACGGTGACGCTGGCGTCCTGAATGCACGCGGCGCTCTCAGGTCTTTCGCGAGCAAGCTCGCTCCTACAGGGGGCGGCGGGCAAGCGGTGAGGCCACTGGCGCCATCGCAGGCAAGCCAGCTCCCACAGTTGACTGCGTCGCTCGGGCAGTGCGCGATCGCTCAGCCAGCATTTTTCCCATTGGCTTCCAACTGCCCCAACGGCACCCGCCGCTCTATGGCGCTGGACAAAATAATCGAGGTCTTGCTGAAGCCGAACTTCGCGACCCGGTTAATCAGGTTTTCCAGCTCGGGCATCGAGCCCACCGCCGCTTGCATGATCACGCATGGGTCGCCCGTGACCCGGTGGCATTCGGTGAGTTCGGGTATCTCCGCCAGGGCGTCGTACACCTTTTGGCTGCCATGGTTGGTCAGTCGCAACTCGATCACGCATTGAATCGGCAAGCCCACTTTGGATAAATCCACCTTGGCCTGGTAGCCGGTGATCACGCCGCTGGCCTCAAGCTTGGCCACGCGTTCGGCCACGGCGGGGGCGGAGAGGTTTACGGTGCGTGCCAGTTGCGCGTAGGAAGCGCGGCCATCTTCAAGCAGGGCGCTGAGGAGCATGCGGTCGTATTTGTCCATGATAAGGCTCCGGTTGCGCATCACTTTCGAAAGCACGGTTTATAGCCTTGATAACCGTGGTTTGAGAAGTGTATTGGCGTTTTAAACAGGTTTTGTAACTTAAGTTTATCCACCTTCGTTTCTAGAATAAGTCTCCCATTTCCTGCCATAGAGCCGCCCAATGCCTGGCCCACGTCGCTTTCCCTTACCGTTGATCGCCGCCTTTTTTGCGTTGTATGTGATCTGGGGTTCCACCTATCTGGTGATCCGCATTGGCGTGGAGTACTGGCCGCCGCTGTTGCTGGCGGGGATTCGGTTTTGCACGGCAGGCGCGTTGATGTACGGCTTCCTCCGGTGGCGCGGGGTGCCGGCGCCGACCTGGCCGCAGTGGAAGGCGGCCGGGATGATCGGCATTTTATTGCTCACTGTGGGCAATGGTGGCGTGAGTGTGGCGGAGCATATGGGCGTGTCGTCCGGCGTGGCCGCGCTGGCGGTGGCGACGGTGCCGCTGTTTACCTTGCTGTGTGGGTTTTTCTGGGGCGCGCGTAATACGCGGTTGGAATGGGCCGGGGTGCTGCTGGGGATCATTGGCATCGCCATGCTCAACATGGGCAGTACCTTGCAGTCGAGCCCACTGGGCGCGGTGTTGCTGTTGATGGCGGCGGCGTCCTGGGCCTTCGGCTCGGTGTGGAGCCGCCACTTGCCGCTGCCCCAAGGCGCCATGGCCAGCGCCGCGGAAATGCTCGTGGCCGGCGTAGCGCTGCTGATCGTCAGCGCGTTGTCTGGCGAGCACTTGCAGGCCATGCCGCCGCTGGAAGGCTGGCTGGCCCTGGCGTACCTCACGGTGTTCGGCTCGATCATCGCCTTCAACGCTTATATGTACCTGCTCAAGCACGTCCGCCCGGCGGCGGCGACCAGCTACGCCTATGTGAACCCGGCCGTGGCCGTGTTGCTGGGGATTGTGTTCGTGGGTGAGAGCATCGGCCTGGAAGAAGCCTTGGCAATGCTGGTGATCATCAGCGCGGTGCTGCTGATCAGCCTGCCCCAATGGCGCAAGCCCAAACCCGAAATAAGGTAAACTGCCGCGCATTACGCCCTTGCGCTGAATTTTTCCTACGGTAACTACATGACTTTCGCCACCCTTGGCCTGATCGAACCCTTGCTGCGCGCCCTTGAGACGCTTGGCTACCAGACCCCGACGCCGGTGCAGGCCCAGGCTATTCCGGCAGTGCTGGCCGGTCGCGACCTGATGGCCGCGGCCCAGACCGGCACCGGCAAGACCGCAGGTTTCGCTTTGCCGCTGCTGCAACTGCTGACCCTGGAAGGGCCGAAAGTCGCCGCCAACTCGGCGCGTGCGCTGATCCTGTGCCCGACTCGGGAACTGGCCGAGCAGGTTCACGCCAGCGTCGCCGAGTATGCCCAACACCTGCCGCTGACCACTTACGCGGTGTACGGCGGTGTGAGCATCAACCCGCAGATGATGAAGCTGCGCAAGGGCGTGGATATTCTGGTCGCCACCCCTGGCCGCCTGATCGACCTGTTCCGCCAGAACGCGCTGAAGCTCAACCAGCTGCAAACTCTGGTGCTGGATGAAGCCGACCGCATGCTCGACCTGGGCTTCTCCGAAGAGCTTGCCAACATTTATCGCATGTTGCCGAAAAAGCGCCAGACCCTGCTGTTCTCCGCGACCTTCTCCGATGACATTCGCCTGCTCGCCGGGCAGATGCTCAACGACCCGCTGAGCATCGAAGTCAGCCCGCGCAACGTCGCCGCCAACACCGTCAAGCAGTGGGTGGTGCCGGTGGACAAGAAGCGCAAGCCGGAGCTGTTTGTGCACCTGATGCGCAAGGGCCGTTGGAAGCAAGTGCTGGTGTTCGCCAAGACCCGCAACGGCGTAGACGCCTTGGTGGACAAGTTGCAGGGCCTGGGCATCAACGCCGACGGCATCCATGGCGACAAACCCCAAGCCACTCGCCAACGCGCACTGGACCGCTTCAAGGCCAGCGACGTGCAGATCCTGGTGGCCACCGATGTAGCGGCCCGTGGCCTGGATATCGAAGACCTGCCGCTGGTGGTCAACTTTGACCTGCCGATCGTGGCCGAAGACTACATCCACCGCATCGGCCGTACCGGGCGCGCGGGCAACACCGGCGAGGCGATTTCCCTGGTGTGTGCCGATGAGGTGAACATGCTCTCGGCCATCGAGATGCTGACCCGCCAGACCCTCACGCGCAAAATGGAACCGGATTTCGAACCCGAGCACCGCGTGCCAGACACCGATGCCAGCGGGCAGGTGGTAAAGAAGCCGAAAAAGCCGAAGAAGCCCAAAGCGACTGGCGGTGGCGGCAAGCGCAACCTGGGCAAGTGGGTGGACAGTGGGGAAGTGGCCCCGGCCGAGCCTTCGATCAAGCCGGTGCGCAAGGTGCCGGTATTTAACACCGGGCCGCGTAAGAAGAAGTGATCTTGCGTTGTGGCTGATGGCCTCATCGCAGGCAAGCCAGCTCCCACCTTTTGAATTGTGAACACAGTCAAAGGTGGGAGCTGGCTTGCCTGCGATGGCGGCCTTAACTCCACCGCAAATCTCAGCGGTTAAGCCACTCCAACATCCCCCGCCCAGCCGCCCGGCCACTGGCAAAACACCCGGTCAGCAAATACCCACCGGTCGGCGCTTCCCAATCGAGCATTTCCCCCGCACAAAACACCCCAGGCAATGGCTTGAGCATCAACCGCTCATCCAGCGCTGCAAACGGCACACCACCGGCCGTGCTGATCGCCTCATCCATCGGCCGCGTCCTCACCAGCGTCAGCGGCAACGCCTTGATATCCACCGCCAATTGCGCAGGGTCATTAAAGTGCCCAGCAGGCGTCAGCTCGCGCAACAACGCCGCCTTCACGCCATCCAAGCCCAGCTGACTGTGCAAATGCTTGCTCATCGACCGCGAGCCACGGGGCTTGGCCAATGCGGCCTGCACCTTGTCCAACGGCTTGCTGGGCAGCAAATCGATATGCACCGTGGCCGCACCGTCGCGGTTGATCGTTTCGCGAATCGGCGCCGACAAGGCGTAAATCAAACTGCCTTCAATGCCGATGGCGGTGATCACACACTCGCCCAGCCGAGGCTTGTCATCCCCAAGGCCAATGGCGACGTTTTTCAACGGTGCGCCCGCGAATTTGCTGACCATCAACTCGCTCCACGCCGACACTTCAAACCCGCAGTTGCTCGGTTGCAGCCGCACATAGGGCAGGCCCTTGCCTTCAAACAGGTTAAGCCACGCACCGTCGGAGCCCAGGCGCGACCAGCTGCCGCCGCCCAGGGCCAGTAGCACGGCGTCGCTGTGGACAACCTTGTCACCGTCCGGGCTGTGGATAAGTAAATCGCCCTCGGCATTCCAGCCGGTCCAACGATGCCGGGTGTGGATAACCACACCTTGCTCCCGCAGACGCTTGAGCCAGGCGCGCAACAGTGGCGCGGCTTTCATATCGGTAGGAAATACGCGGCCAGAGGTGCCGACGAAGGTTTGAATGCCCAGGCCGTGAATCCATTCGCACAGCGCCTCGGCGCCAAAGCTGCGCAGCAGCGGCGCCATGTGCGGGGCGCGTTCGGCGTAGCGCGACAGGAATGCCGGGTACGCTTCGGAGTGGGTGATATTCATGCCGCCCACGCCGGCCAGCAGGAACTTGCGCCCCACCGACGGCATGCCGTCGTACAGGTCCACACGCACGCCCGCCTGGCTCAAGACTTCGGCGGCCATCAGCCCGGCGGGGCCGCCGCCGATAATGGAGACGTGGTGGGCAGAAGTCTGAGGCATGGGCAGGGCTACGGTGATATGAATAGGCCGAGCATTCTACCCGACCACGACGCCGCTGCCTGATCAAAAAACGTACACTTTCCTACAGGCCATACGGCCACTCGCTTGCAGCCGCTTACGCTCAAGTTATCCACAGGCCGTTCCACAGGCATTGTGGGTAACGCTCACACTTCAATGACAGCCTGATGACGTCCACACCCGTTGCGCGCTGTGGTGCAAGATGCCGTGGCGGCGGGCGAGGGCGGGGCGGTCCTTGCTGTAGCCGCCGCCGATTACGCCCATTACTGGAATGTCGCGGCCCAGGCAGTGGCGCATCACGCTTTCATCACGGGCGGCGACGCCTTCGTCTGTCAGCTTGAGGTAACCGAGGGCGTCGTCCTTGTGCACATCCACGCCGGCGTCGTACAGCACCAGGTCCGGCTGGTAGAGCGGCAGCAGGTAGTTGAGCGCGTCATCCACCACCTTGAGGTAGTCGGCATCGCCCATGCCCATGGGCAGCGGGATGTCCCAGTCGCTCTGGGCCTTGCGTGCCGGGAAGTTCTTTTCGCAGTGCAGCGACACGGTGATGGCGTCCGGCGTGTCGTGCAGGATGCGTGCAGTGCCGTCGCCCTGATGCACGTCGCAATCGAAGATCAGCACGCGATTGACCCGGCCGCTGGCCAACAGGTAATGGCTGATCACCGCCAGGTCATTAAAAATGCAGAAACCCGCCGGATAATCGTAATGGGCATGATGGGTGCCGCCCGCCAGATGGCAGGCCAGGCCATGTTCCAGGGCTTGTTCGGCGGCGAGGATCGAGCCGCCCACCGCACGCACCGTGCGCCGGGCCAGGGCGTCGCTCCAGGGTAGGCCGAGGCGGCGTTGGTCTTCGCGGGACAGTTCGCCGCTCATGTAGCGTTCGATATACCCAGGTTCATGGGCCAGGGCCAAAATGTCTGCCGGGCACAGCGACGGACGCAGCAATTGGCTGTCTTGGGTCAGGCCGCTGTCCACCAGGTGGTCACGCAACAGGCGAAACTTGTCCATGGGGAACCGGTGGTCCGCCGGGAACTCAGGGCTGTAGTCTTCGTGGTAGATCAATGGCAAGGGCATGGGATTTTCTGACGGGAACCTGCGACGGATCTTAACAGCGCTGTACACTCACGCACATGGCAAGGCAGGGGGACCCATGGAGCTGATACTGGAATTGGAAAGTGCACGCTTGGTGCTGCGCCAATGGCGCGACAGCGACCTGCCGGACTTTGCGCGCATGTGCGCCGACCCGCAGGTGATGCGTTACTTCCCGGCGCAATTGAGCCATTTGGAAAGCGCGGCGCTGATTGGCCGGATACGCGGGCATTTTGCTGAATATGGCTTTGGTTTCTGGGCTTTGCAGCGCAAGGACACCGGTGAGTTTATCGGCCTGACGGGCCTTGCGAATGTCAGCTTCGAAGCCGGCTTTACTCCAGCGGTGGAAATCGGTTGGCGCCTGGCCCGTGAGCATTGGGGCCTGGGTTATGCCAGTGAGGCCGCCTGGACGGCGTTGCGCTGTGGTTTTGACCGCCTGCAACTGGACGAAATCCTGGCCTTCACCACCGAGAGCAATCTGCCCTCACAAAAAGTCATGCAGGCCATCGGTATGCATTACGATCCGCAGGCAGATTTTGAACACCCGAAAGTCGCAGCCGGTGACCCGCTGCGCCCTCACGTGTTGTACCGCATCACCCGCGCCCAATGGTTGGACACGCTGCACGGATAAGCAGGCGGTCATGCTCAACAGAACCCTGTAGGAGCGAGCTTGCTCGCGAAGAACGCAAGAGCGCTGCGGTAAACCAGAAGCGCTGCGTCATCGTTAACGACCTTCGCGAGCAAGCTCGCTCCTACAGGTAGATACCGTTTTGCTTTGAGGAGAGTTTCAATGAGCCAAGTATTGGAAGATCTGGTGGACTTGCTGACCCTGGAGCCGATCGAGGAAAACCTCTTTCGCGGCCGCAGCCAGGACCTGGGCTTTCGCCAGCTGTTCGGCGGCCAAGTGCTCGGCCAGTCGCTGTCGGCGGCCAGTCAGACCGTAGAAGAAGCGCGCCATGTGCATTCCCTGCACGGTTATTTCCTGCGCCCTGGCGATGCCGCGTTGCCGGTGGTGTATTCGGTGGACCGCGTGCGCGACGGTGGCAGTTTCAGCACGCGTCGTGTCACCGCGATTCAAAAGGGCAACCCGATCTTCACCTGCACGACCTCGTTCCAGTACGACGAAGAAGGCTTCGAGCACCAGACCACCATGCCGGTGGTAGTGGGCCCGGAGAACCTGCCGTCGGAGCTGGAGCTGACCCAGCAACGTGCGCACCTGATCCCCGAGCACATGCGCGACAAGCTGCTGTGCCCCAAGCCGATTGAAGTGCGCCCGGTCACCGAAAAAGACCCGTTCAACCCGCAGCCGTCCGACCCGGTCAAATACGTGTGGTTTCGTGCCGACGGGGCCTTGGCGGACACGCCGGCGCTGCATAAATACCTGCTGGCCTATGCCTCGGACTTCGGCCTGTTGACCACCTCGTTGCTGCCCCATGGCAAGACCGTGTGGCAGAAAGACATGCAGGTGGCCAGCCTCGATCACGCGCTGTGGTTCCACGCCGACCTGCGTGCCGATGACTGGTTGCTGTACGCCATGGACAGCCCGTGGGCCGGCAATTCCCGGGGGTTCTCCCGGGGCAGCGTGTACAACCGCGCCGGGCAACTGGTGGCGTCGGTGACTCAGGAAGGTTTGATCCGCCATCGCAAGGATTGGGCATGAGCCTCTGCGACGTGAAGCACTGGGTGTTCGACATGGACGGCACCCTCACGGTGGCGGTGCATGACTTTGCGGCCATCCGCGTGGCGCTGCAGATCCCGCCTGAAGACGACATTCTCACGCACCTCGCGGCATTGCCGGCAGATGTCGCGCAGGCCAAACATGCCTGGTTGCTGGAGCATGAGCGCGAGCTGGCGCTGGGTTCCATTGCGGCCGAAGGTGCCGTTGAGCTGGTACGGGAATTGGCCGGGCGCGGTTATCGCTTGGGGATCCTGACCCGTAATGCGCGGGAATTGGCGCATATCACCCTGGAGGCGATAGGCCTGGCGGACTGCTTTGCCATTGAGGATGTGCTGGGGCGCGATGATGCGCCGCATAAGCCGGATCCGGGTGGGTTGCTGAAGCTGGCGGCGGCCTGGGACGTGGCACCGAGCCAGATGGTGATGGTGGGGGATTATCGCTTTGACCTGGATTGTGGCCGGGCGGCGGGGACCAAGACGGTGTTGGTGAACTTGCCGGAGAACCCTTGGCCGGAGTTGGCGGATTGGCATGCCGAGGATTGTGCGGCGCTGCGCCGAATGATCTAAGCCGGGCGCCAGAGATCAAATGTGGGAGCTGGCTTGCCTGCGATGACGGACTGTCAGTTGATAAAGTGTCAGCTGACCCACCGCTATCGCAGGCAAGCCAGCTCCCACATTTTGATTGGGTTCTTTCAGCTGCTACTGGGTAAACAGCACTTTTTCTCCCTCTGGTGAGGTAAACATCTTATCCCCGTCATGCCCCACCCCTGGCACTTCTACCAGCCTGTGAGCCAACTGCGGATGCCGCTGTTTGAGGTAATCAAAGTAGTTGTGCCCACGCATCAGCCGATACGCGCCCTGGGCCTCGGCCTCGCAGCTTTTATCCAGCGCCGGGTGGTTGGGGTCGGTGTCTTGCTGGCCCAACAGGTAAGTGATATCCCGTGACACGTAGGCCCGCTCCAACTGCTCGGCACCTCGGTCACCCGCGTAACCCGGCAGGTTTTGCATGCCGTACTTCCAGTCGTTGAAGCCAGGGCAACTGGCCGCATCGAACTTCACTGGGCGTTGCGGGCTGAAGTACGCATAGGACGACGGGTTAGCCACCACATACCGCAGGCGGATGCCTTCGGTGTTCAGCAGTGGGTGGTCGTGGCCGGTGAGGGCGAAGCGCTGCACCACTTGGCCGCCACCGGAATGCCCGGCGACCACGATTTCTTTCAGCGCCGGGAACAGTTTGCGGTTGCCCAAGTGCTTGATGAGCTGGTCCAGAGCGCCATAAGAGCTGATCTGCCCTGGGCCGGTGGAGGCTTCGCCGGCCATCCAGTCGTTGCCCTTCCAGCGCAAAACCTGATCGTCCAGGTGGTTACGCTTCACGTCCGTTTGATTGAGAAACTGCGGCGCGATCACCAGCGTATTGCCGCCCACCCCGGCATGCTCGGCGGCGTCGATGCCGCTGTGCAGGTAGGTTTGTGCATTGCGCAGGCGGCCATGCACGATGATCAATGCGCGTGTGACCTTGGGCAGTGGTTGGCGCCAATCCTGGCTCAGGCCCAGGCTGAGGTCGCCGGCCTCCAGATGAAAGCGATCGGGGCTGACCACCTTGACACCGTGTTCAGCCGCGAAGGTGCAACAGGACACGAGCACGCCCAGCAGTAACCCCAACTGTTTGATCATTTAGAGACTCTTGGCCGCGAAGGTATCGCATTGAGTGATCTGGCCCTGGGCGAAGCCGGTCTTGAACCAGCGCACGCGCTGGGCCGAGGTGCCGTGGGTGAACGAGTCCGGTACCACGCGCCCCTGGCCCTGCTGCTGCAAGCGGTCATCGCCGATGGCATTGGCTGCGTTCAGGGCTTCTTCGATATCGCCGGGTTCCAGCCAGTTCAGGCGTTTTTGCGCATGGTTGGCCCACACGCCGGCAAAGCAGTCGGCTTGCAGTTCCTGGCGAACCAGCAGGCCACCGTCGCCTTCCATCTGCCGACCCTGTTGGCGCGCCGCCTGGATCTTGGACGAGATGCCCAGCAACGTTTGTACGTGGTGCCCGATTTCGTGGGCGATCACGTAGGCCTGGGCGAAGTCACCGGCGGCCTGGAAGCGTTGCGACATTTCCCGGAAGAAGTCCAGGTCCAGGTACACCTGCTGGTCTGCCGGGCAGTAGAACGGGCCGCTGGCTGAGGTGGCGCCACCACAGGCTGAGTTGACCCGGCCACGGAACAGGATCAGTTTCGGGTTCTTATACGCCAGCCCGTTTTCCTGGAACACCTGGCCCCAGGTGTCTTCGGTATCGCCCAGCACAGCGCGCACGAAGTCGGCTTGCTCATCGTTGGCTGGCGGCGCTTGACGCGGCTGGGTGCTGACCGACGGCGCTTGTTCCATCTGGCCGGTCAATTGGCCGAGGATCTGCATCGGGTCCTGGCCGGTCAGCCAGCCAATGCCGACGATCAGCACGATGGCCGTGAGGCTCAGGCCCTTGCCGCCGCCGAAGCGCATACCGCCACCGCCGCCGCCACTGTCATTACGGGCATCCACCACGTTGTCGCTGCGTCGGCCTTTTTTCCATAGCATGGGAGCAATCCTCTGTGTGCTAACCGTGATTGATTATGGTCGGTATTAACGGCAATAGCCTTCGCCAGTGGCAACGATCAGGCAGTCTTTTTTATCTGCCAGCCACTTCAAGCCGGTGGCGGCGCCATCGCCAGCGCGCAACAGCTGCGGGCCGTCGGGGCGGGTGAAGGCGATGCCGTCGTCAGTGGCCTCACCTTTGAAGGTGCCGGCGTCATCGGCGTCGAGGCCGTATTGCATGGTCAGCAGGTAGTGGCCACGGCCAATGCTGTCGTCCTTGGCGATGGTCAGGTGCAAGCCTTCGACACCGATCCACTGGCCGACCCATTTATCGGTGGGCGGGGTCTCGGGCACCAGGGTCGCTTGCACGGAAGCGGGCGCGGGCTTGGGGGCTTCTTTCGGGGCTTTGTCGCAGGCAGCGAGCAGGGCGAGGGCAGACAGGGCAAAGAGGATTTTTTTCATAGCGGCAAGGCCTTGGTTAAAAAGGGTGCAACGCTGGGGCGAGCGTGCAGCGTTGGACTCGGATCCATCGATTTAGTGCGCTGTTCGCCCGGTGTTTGGTTATGCTCTTGGGGCAGACTCCGGCCCGGCTGCTAGATTACCGGGTTGAGCGCTACTGGGTTCAGTGCTCAGCGTCCCGCTTGCCACACACGAGAATTCAATGACTGTCAGTACCCCGCTCTCCGGCGTCAACCATCCGTTCAAAGGCATCCTGCTGATTGTGCTGGCGACGTTCCTGTTCTCCAGCCACGACGCCTTGTCCAAATACCTGGCCGGGTTTTACCCGATCGTGATGGTGGTGTGGGCGCGTTACATGGTGCACACCTTGCTGATGGCCGGGATCTTCCTGCCGCAATCGGGCCTGCGCGTGTTGCGCAGCAAGCGGCCGGGCATGCAGGTGGTGCGGGCGTTATGCCTGTTGGGCACCAGCCTGTTCTTCACCACGGCGCTGCATTACATCCCCTTGGCCGAAGCCACGGCGGTGAACTTCCTGGCGCCGATCCTGGTGACGGCGCTGTCGGTACCGTTGCTGGGTGAGCATGTGACCCGTGGCCAGTGGCTGGCGGTGATCTGCGGGTTTATCGGCGTGGTGATCATCATCCACCCCGGCGGCGAGCTGTTTACCCCGGCGGTATTGCTGCCGCTGTGCTCGGCGCTGTTCTTCTGTTTCTACCAGTTGCTCACGCGCATCCTCAGCCAATACGACAGCCCGACCACCAGCAACTTCTTCGCCGGCCTGTGCAACACCTTGGTGATGAGTGCGATGGTGCCGTTCTTCTGGCAAGTGCCGACGCTGTGGCACGCAGTGATGATGCTGGCGCTGGGCACTTGCGGGATGACCGCACACTTGATGCTCACCCAGGCGTTCCGCTTCGCGGCGCCGGCCTTGCTGGCGCCGTTTGGCTATTGCCAGATCGTGTTTGCGGGTTTGTTGGGCTGGCTGGTGTTCAGCCATACCCCCGATATGACCACGGTGGTGGGTATCGGGGTGATCTGCATGAGCGGGTTGGCCGCTGCCTGGCAGCAGCGGCGGCGTTAGTTAAACGTCTACGGTGGGGATCTTGCGTGGCGCCATGAAGTACATCCACACCAGGGCGATGAAGTACATCGCCGGGATCAGGGTGAACAAGATCGTGTAGTTGTTGTTGGTCACCGTGAGGATGTGGCCGACGATCTGGGTCATGAACATGCCGCCGATGGCCGCGCACATGCCGCCGAAGCCGAACACCGTGCTCATCATGTGCTTGGGCGTGTAGTCCATCACCAGGCTCCAGATGTTGGCGGTCCAGGCCTGGTGCGCGCCGATGGCCAGGGAGATGGCAAACACCGCGACCCACAGCTGGCTGGAGCCGGCCGCCATGATCACGCCGACGATGCAGCAGGCGAACAGCAGCATCGACAACAACCGCGCCTTGATCGAGTTCATCCCACGGCCGATCAGGAATGACGACAGGATCCCGCCGCCCACGCTGCCAAAGTCGGCGGTGAGGTAAATGATGATCAGCGGAATGCCCATCTGCGTCACGTTAATGCCCAGGTTGTATTGTTGGTTCAAGAACGGCGGCAGCCAATACAGGTAGAACCAGAACACCGGCGCGGTGAGCGAGTAGGCGAGGGCGAAGGCCCAGGTGCCACGCATGCGCAGGATGCGGCTGAACGGCACGCGGGGTTGTTCCGGTTCGACTTCCTGTTGCACGTAGTCCAATTCGGATTGTTTAACGGTGGGGTGGTCTTCCGGGTTGTAGTACTTCAAGCCCCAGAGCACCAGCCAGATACCGCCGAGTGCCGACATGCACAGGAACGCCGCCTGCCAGCCCCACACGTGCAGGATCAACGGCAGCAGCATCGGCGTCATCATCGCGCCGACGTTGGTGCCGGCGTTGAAGATACCGGTGGCCACTGCGCGTTCACCCGCCGGGAACCACAAGCGTGTGGTCTTGACGCAGGCCGGGTAGTTGGCCGCTTCGGTCAGCCCGAGGATAAACCGGCAGACCATAAAGCCGACTGCCGAAGTCGCCAGGCCATGGGCACCGGTGGCCAGGCTCCACAGCAGCACGGCGCAGAAGAACACACGCTTGACGCCAACTCGGTCGATCAGGCGGCCTTGCAGCACAAAGCCGATGGCGTAGCCGACCTGGAACCAGAAGTTGATGTTGGCGTAGTCCATCGCCGTCCAGCTCATTTCCTTGGCGAGGATCGGTTGCATCACGCCTAGGGCGGCGCGGTCGATGTAGTTCAAGGTGGTGGCGAAGAACACCAGGGCCAGCATGCCCCAGCGCGTTTTACCCACGGCCAGGGCACCGCGGATCTTGTCGCCGATACCGGCGTGCGGGTTGCCCGGGCGCGTGGCCAGGGCTGGATTTTGCAGAGGCATGAGGTTTGTACCCGTTTTTTGAAATTCTTATGGTGTGTTCTGGGTCTTTGTTACGTGAACGAATTGCCCGGTCGATGGTGCGCAGTGGTTAAAAAGTCGTCAATTCGCCAAAGGGGCTTAGTGTTCGATAATCGCACCAAAAACTAACCGGTTCGTACATTTTAATTGCTGCCTGTAGGCTGGGGGCGAATAATTTGCCACAAACAACAATTGCCGGGAGTCTTCCATGCAACGTTCTATTGCCACTGTGTCCTTGAGCGGCACCCTGCCGGAAAAACTCGAAGCCATTGCCGCCGCCGGGTTTGATGGGGTGGAGATCTTTGAGAACGACTTGTTGTATTACGACGGCAGCCCCCGGGAAGTCAGGCAAATGTGCGCCGACCTCGGCATCGCCATCACCCTGTTCCAACCGTTTCGCGATTTCGAAGGCTGCCGCCGCGATCGTCTGGCGCGCAACCTGGAGCGCGCCGAACGCAAATTCGATTTGATGCAGGAGCTGGGCACCGACCTGGTGCTGGTGTGCAGTAACGCCTCGGCCGACAGCGTGGGTGACGAACGTATTCTGCTTGATGACCTGAGCCTGCTGGCCGAACACGCCGGCAAGCGCGGCCTGCGCATCGGCTATGAAGCCCTGGCGTGGGGCAAGCATGTGAACACCTGGCAGCAGGTGTGGAACCTGGTGCGCCAGGTCGACCACCCGAGCCTGGGTGTGTTGCTCGACAGCTTCCACACCTTGTCGCTCAAGGGCGACCCGAGTGCCATCGCCCAGATCCCGGGCGACAAGATTTTCTTCGTGCAGATGGCCGACGCGCCGATCCTGTCCATGGATGTGCTGGAGTGGAGCCGGCATTTCCGTTGCTTCCCAGGCCAGGGCGAATTTGACCTGGCGGGCTTTCTTGCGCCGATCATCAAAAGTGGCTACAGCGGGCCCTTGTCCCTGGAAATTTTCAACGATGGTTTCCGCGCCGCGCCCACCCGCGCGAATGCGGCGGATGGCTTGCGCTCGTTGCTGTACTTGGAAGAAAAAACCCGCCAGCGCCTGGCGCAGGAAGCCCCCGCTGCGCCGGTGGACATCCTGTTTGAAACCCCGGCGGCCAGCGAGTACGACGGTATCGAGTTCCTGGAATTTGCCGTGGATGAAAGCCTTGGCGCCAAACTGAGTAATTGGCTGGAACGCCTGGGGTTCGCCAGGGCCGGCCAGCATCGCTCGAAGAATGTGAGCCTGTTGCGCCAGGGCGATATCAACCTGATCCTCAACTGCGAACCCTATTCCTTTGCCCACAACTTTTTCGAGGCCCATGGCCCGTCGTTGTGTGCCACGGCGGTGCGGGTCAAGGACAGTGCCAAGGCCCTGGAGCGGGCGGTGGCCTACAAGGGCCAGCCTTACCGCGGCCTGGTCGGCCCCAACGAGCTGGAGTTGGCCGCCGTGCGTGCGCCGGACGGCAGCCTGATTTACCTGGTAGACCCCAGCGAAGGTGGCTTGTACGACACCGACTTCAACCTGCAGGCGGCCACACCCGCCAGCGGCGGCTTGTTGCGCATCGACCACATGGCCATGGCCTTGCCGGCCGACAGCCTCGACAGTTGGGTGCTGTTCTACAAAAGCCTGCTGGATTTCGAAGCCGATGACGAAGTGGTGCTGCCCGACCCTTACGGCCTGGTGAAGAGCCGTGCGTTACGCAGCCGTTGCAGCTCGATCCGCCTGCCGCTGAATATTTCCGAAAACCGCAACACCGCGATTTCCCACGCACTCTCCAGCTATCGTGGTTCGGGTGTGCACCATATTGCCTTTGACTGCGCGGACATTTTTGCGCAAGTGCGCCGCGCCAAGGAAGCCGGTGTGCCGCTGTTGGACATCCCGCTCAACTACTACGACGACCTGGCGGCGCGCTTCGATTTTGACGATGAGTTCCTCAGCGAACTGGCGTACTACAACGTGCTGTACGACCGCGACGCCCAGGGCGGTGAGCTGTTTCATGTGTACACCGAGCCGTTCGAAGGGCGGTTTTTCTTCGAGATCATCCAGCGCAAGCACGGCTATGCCGGCTACGGCGCGGCCAACGTGGCGGTGCGTCTGGCGGCGATGGCCAAGTCACGCAGCGGTGCGGTGCGCCAGGCCCGTTTATAAGGGCAGGGTGGGTGCTTCCTTCGGGGAGCGCCTCGGCCCATAATCGGGCCTGCCCAAGCAATCGCCGTGAGCGCACCATGACCTTGACCCCTGACCTCTGCGCTGTGTCAGACGCACCGCGCAAGAGTCGCAAGAACAATCCGGAAAAGACCCGCGAAAATATTCTGCAAGAAGCCATTGTCGAGTTTGTTCAGCAGGGCCTGGCCGGCGCACGCGTGGACGCCATCGCCGAGCGCATCCATACCTCCAAGCGCATGATCTATTACTACTTCGGCAGCAAGGAGCAGCTATACGTCGAGGTGCTGGAGAAGCTCTACGGCGATATACGCAACACCGAAACGCGCATGAACCTCACCGCTCTGGAGCCGCGTGAGGCGATTCGCCGGTTGGTGGAATTCACCTTCGATCACCACGACCAGAACGTGGATTTCGTGCGCATCGTCAGCATCGAAAATATCCACAACGCCGAGTACGTCAAGCGCACCGAGACCATCAAGGCGATGAACAGCAAAATCCTGGAAGGGCTGGGGGAGACCTTGCGCCGCGGGGCTGAGTTGGGCCTGTTTCGCGAAGGGCTGGAGCCGCTGGATGTGCACTTGCTGATCAACTCGTTCAGCTTTTATCGGGTGTCCAACCGGCATACCTTCAGCGAGATTTTCCAAATCGAGCTGTCGGATGAGGCGATCAAGCAGCGCCATCGGGAGATGATTTGCGAGTCGGTGCTGCGCTACCTGCAAGCCTGAGAGCACCCGTTTTCATGGCTGAACCCAATCAATGTGGGAGCCGGGCTTGCCCGCGATAGCGGTCTGTCAGTACCCCATAGGTTGACTGGCCCACCGCTATCGCCGGCAAGCCAGCTCCCACATTTTGATGGGTTTGCATCCCTAGGTATTCATGCTCTGAAAATGTGCCAGCATCCGGTCTGCATCCGCCACCTCGCCGCTGAATAACTCAAACGCCTTCACCGCCTGAAACACCGCCATATTGCCGCCATCCAACGTACGGCAACCCAAGGCGCGAGCGTCACGCAGCAGTTGGGTTTCCAGCGGGAAGTACACAATCTCCGCTACCCACACTTCGGCCCGCAACAACGCCGCTGGCACCGGCGTGCCGGGCAGCTTGGCCATGCCCATCGGCGTGGTGTTCACCAGGCCATCGGCTTCGGCCATGGCGTTTTCCAGGTGGCTACCGACTTGAGCGCTACCGGCACCGAACTGCCGGGCAAGGTTATCCACAAGGTCCTGGGCGCGGGTGCGGTCGACATCGAAGATGCTCAACTGCTCCACGCCTTCTGCCAACAGCGCATGGGCCACCGCCGCGCCCGCACCACCGGCGCCCATCTGCACCACACGTTGGCGCGGTACGTTGTGCAAGTTGCGCCGAAAGCCTTCGGCGAATCCCAGGCAGTCGGTGTTATGGCCGATGCGCTTGCCGTCCTTGAACACCACGGTATTGACCGCGCCAATGCCCCGGGCCTCATCGGAGAGTTCATCGAGCAGCGGCAGGATCGCCTGCTTGCACGGGTAGGTAATGTTCAGCCCGGTGAAGTGCATCAGTTCGGCGGCCCGCAGTAATTCTGGCAGGGCGTTGAGGTCCAGGTGCAGCGGCTCCAGGTCGATCAGGCGATACAGGTAGCGCAAGCCTTGGGCGTCGCCCTCCTGTTCGTGCAGTGCCGGGGTGCGTGAGGCCTGGATGCCGGCGCCGATCAGGCCGGCGAGAATGCGTGGCTTCATCAGGTGCGTCCCTTCAGCGTATGGCTGAAATGTTCCAGGGCCAGGTGGTAGCCATGGCTGCCAAACCCGGCCAGCACGGCCTTGGCGATCGGTGACACAAACGAGTGATGACGAAAGGCTTCACGGGCGTGCACGTTGGATAAATGCACTTCGATCACCGGCACTTCACTGGCCACCAGGGCATCGCGGATTGCGACCGAGGTGTGGGTCCAGGCCGCCGGGTTGATCACGATACCGGCGCAGCGGTTGCGGGCGGCGTGGATCCAGTCGAGCAATTCGCCCTCGTGGTTGGTCTGGCGAAACTCGATGGTCAGCCCGAGTTTGTCGGCGCTGCGCCCACACAGGGCGGCAATGTCAGCCAGGGTTTCATGGCCATAAGTGGCAGGCTCGCGGGTGCCGAGCAGGTTGAGGTTGGGGCCGTTGAGCACCAGCACGATGGGCGGCATAGAGGCTTCTCCACAGTTCTTATTGGTTGTGGAGTCAAAATGTACTGGTTGGTTAATTTGGTCAATGGATGGCAGCGGATCTGTTCGGTGATCGAACGTTTAATCAAGGCAGGTGCTCCATCAACGGCTGGCGCGTATTCAGTTGAAGTATTGCGCGGGGTTGCTGAACGAGGAAGATTTGCGGGCTTTGGAGGGAATTTCCAGCGTTTGGCATCAGTGGTTACAACCCGGCATTCGCCGGGTTTTTTATGGTTACTAATCTGTGAAACAGCTTCGGGAATAGGAGCCGGTTGTCGGGTGTGCAGAGGGAAATTGTTACCTGACGGAAAATAACCTAACGGATGGGTTACGATGAAAGTAGGTGCTTACAAAGGCTATGTCATTTCGGTGTTTATCAGGGATGAGCATTGCCCGCCCCATGTGCATGTCAGGGGCAAGGGATGGGATGCGCGGTTTCGTTTCAGTTTCCTGGATGGGGAAGTTGAGTTGTGGGATGTAGAGCCTGAACGGAGGCGGCCACCCATAGCACTTCTGAAAGAGATACGCGGGGCGATCATGCAGCGGCACTACTTGGCGCGGGCACGCAGGATCTGGTGGGAAAAGCTGCAGACGGTTTGCCTGGAGAATCATTCCTGGAATTGGGACGCTGGTGAGTTGGTTCCAGGGTTGGTCATTCGACCGGGCGTCTACGTCATCGCAAGCGCCCGGCACGACGTTGTCGAGCAACGGACTATTTTGAATCTGGTAAGAGCGCCAGATTGCGTGGGGATTAATTTATGAAGATCGTAAAAGCTAAGGTCAAACCTTATGTACCTCTCACTGAGGCCGACGTTGACAAGGCAATCGCCCGTGGGCGCAAGTTGAAACGCCTGTACGCCAACGCCAGCAACGTACGTTATGAAAACGAGTGCCTCTCCATTGGCTTCAGCGATGGCAGCCGCGTCGTGTTGCCGGTGGCTGGCCTGCCGGAGTTCGAAGGGTTTTCAGCGAAGGATTTCCAGCAGTTGGAAGTGACGTTCGGTGGCAAGGCGATTAGCTGTGAGGCTCAGGACCTGGATGTTTCGATCACAGGGTTGATCGCTACAAGCCAGCCGCTGATGGACCTGGCAACCAGCCTGGTGGCATCGCGCAATGGTCGCAAAAGCAGCGCGGCCAAGACCGCAGCGGCCCGGGCCAATGGCAAGAAGGGTGGGCGGCCACGCAAGGACGTACCGCAGCCCCCAGAGACGCCAGACACTTGAATAAACTGTAGGAGCGAGCTTGCTCGCGAAAAACCCACAGGCACCGCGTTTATCCAGGAAGCACGCGTTATCGTTGACGTTTTTCGCGAGCAAGCTCGCTCCTACAACCTGCAGGTTTATCGGCGGGTCAGTAACACACCCGACTCCATATGGTGCGTCCACGGGAACTGGTCAAACATTGCACACTGGGTGATCCGGTGCGTGTCGTGCAGTTGCGCGATGTTCGCCGCCAGCGTCTCCGGGTTGCAGGAGATGTACAGGATGTTGTCGAAGCGCCGGGTCAGCTCGCAGGTGTCCGGGTCCATGCCAGCGCGGGGCGGGTCGACGAAGACGCTACCGAACTCGTAGCTTTTCAGGTCGATGCCGTGCAGGCGGCGGAACGGGCGCACGTCGTTCAGGGCTTGGGTGAGTTCTTCGGCGGAGAGGCGCACCAGGGTGACGTTATCCACGCCATTCTCATCCAGGTTGCTCAGGGCCGCATTCACCGAGGTCTTGCTGATCTCGGTGGCCAGCACCTTGCGCACGCGGGTCGCCAGCGGCAAGGTGAAGTTGCCGTTGCCGCAATACAGCTCCAGCAAATCGTCCGGGCGGTCGCCCAGCGCTTCATAGGCCCAGTTGAGCATCTTCTGGTTCACCGTGCCGTTGGGCTGGGTGAACGCGCCTTCGGGTTGGCGGTAGCTGAAGGTGCGGCCACCGACGTCGAGTTTTTCCACCACATAGTCATGGCCGATCACATCGCGCTTGCCCTTGGAGCGGCCGATGATGCTCACATTCAGCTCAGCGGCCAATTTGTTCGCGGCGGTGTGCCAATGCTCATCCAGCGGGCGGTGATAACACAGGGTGATCATCGCGTCGCCGGCCAGGGTGGTGAGGAACTCCACCTGGAACAGCTTGTGGCTCAGGGCTGCGCTGGCTTGCCAGGCGGCCTTGAGTTGCGGCATCAACTGGTTGATGCGCTGGCTGGCGATGGGGAATTCTTCGATGAGGATCGGCGTGCGCTTGTCCTCCTGGGAGAACATCGCGTAGTGGCGCTCGCCGCCTTCGCGCCACAGGCGGAACTCCGCACGCAGGCGAAAGTGCTGCAGCGGCGAGTCGAAGACCTGCGGCTCGGGTGCGTCGAACGGTGCCAGCAGGTCACGCAGGCGCGTGACCTTGTCTTGCAGTTGAGCGGTGTAGCTTGCGGCGTCAAAAGTCATGCGTTGAACCAGCCCAGCTTGATCACAAACAGGATCGACAGGATCACCAGTGCCGGGTTCAGCTCACGGTAGCGGCCCGAAAGCAGCTTGATGGCGGTCCAGGCGATGAAACCGAAGGCGATGCCGTTGGCGATGGAGTAAGTGAAGGGCATCGCCAGGGCGGTGATCACCACCGGCGCTGCTACTGTAATGTCGTCCCAGTCGATTTCGGCCAGGCCTTGGCTCATCAGCACCGCCACAAACAGCAAGGCTGGCGCGGTGGCATAGGCCGGCACGCTGGCGGCCAGTGGCGAGAAGAACAGCGCCAGCAAGAACAGGATGGCGACCACGATGGCGGTCAAGCCGGTACGACCACCGGCGCTCACGCCCGCGGCCGATTCGATGTAGCTGGTGGTGGTCGAGGTACCCAGCAGGGAACCGGCCATGGCAGCGGTACTGTCGGCGATCAGCGCACGGCCCATTTTCGGCATATGGCCGTCCTTGCCCATCAGGCCGGCGCGCTTGGCGACGCCGATCAGGGTGCCGGAGTTGTCGAACAGGTCAACGAACAGGAAGGCGAAGATCACGCTGACCAGGCCGATGTCCAGCGCGCCCTTGATGTCCAGCTGCAGGAAGGTCGGGGCCAGAGACGGCGGTACCGAAGTCACGCCGATGAACGGCGTGAAGCCCAGGACGATGGAGGCGACGGTCACCGCCAGGATGCCGATCAGCACCGCGCCGCGTACGGCCAGGGCTTCCAGCGCGACGATCAGCACGAAACCCAGGGTGGCCAGGATCGGTGCCGGTTGTTTCAGGTCGCCCAGGCCCACCATGGTGGCTGGGTTGCTCACCACGATACCGGCGTTATGCAGGGCGATCAGCGCCAGGAACAGGCCGATGCCGGCGGCAATCGCCGAGCGCAGCGGCAGGGGGATGGCGTTGATGATCCACTCACGAATGCGGAAGATCGACAGCAGGAAGAACAGCACCGCCGAAATGAATACCGCGCCCAGCGCCACCTGCCAGGTGTGACCCATGTGCAGGACCACGGTGTAGGTGAAGAAGGCGTTGAGGCCCATGCCCGGTGCCAGGGCAATCGGGTAGTTGGCGATCAGGCCCATCACGGTCGAACCAATGGCCGCCGCCAGGCAGGTGGCGACAAACACCGCGCCCTTGTCCATGCCGGTCTCGCCGAGGATGCTCGGGTTCACGAACAGGATGTAGGCCATGGCCAGGAAGGTGGTGATCCCCGCGAGAATCTCGGTGCGCACATTGGTGTTGTGGGCTTTGAGTTGAAACAGCTTTTCCAGCATGCCGGCTCCCTGTGACGCGAGTGTGCGTCGTGATTTGTTGACCTCTAAGTCAAAGCACAAACTGCGCCAAGCGCTTGTGGATTCAGAGAGGATCGGAAAAAGCGGCGCATCATACCAGCAGCCGAGGCTGTGTGGCGCATGGGCTTGAGGCATACTGCGCCGACGTTCAACAGCCGGTCATCGACAGCATGAAAAAAGCCAACCCGTGGAGTCTAGCTCTGATCGCCAGTATCAGCCTGTGGCTGGGCGCGGCACCGGCATGGGGCGCGACTGCACCGGCCTTGAGCGAGGTGCGGGTGTTCCAAGTGCAATCGACGCGTTGCACGGAAACCATCCCGGAGCGCGCCAGCAGTACGCAGATGTGCACGCACCGTGGGCCCACCCAGGTTTCGGTGATGGAAGTGGGCTTGGGCAACAACCCCGTCGGGCAATTCAATGGTGCGGTACTCAACGGCCAGCGCACGGCGGTCTGCCAGGTCGGTAACATCAGCCAGGCATGCGATGGCGCAGGCACGTTGATGGGCTACATCTATGTGTTCGACCTGGATGTCGAAGGCCCAGGCGGCTTTGTGTACAGCAATTCATCGATCAACCCGCCGCAAAATACCCTGACGACCACCCTCAATATCCACTGATCAATCATCTTGAACGCTCAAAACCCCGGGAAGTCGTACCCCTTGAGACGGCGATTTTCCTGAACGCCGCGGACGTACACCAACCCGTGAGGTGTTTATGAGCGCGACCCCCAATGGCGCGGCGGCCCAGCCGTTCGTCGCCCACCCGATACGCCTGACGCTCAACGGCCAGGCTCGCCAACTGAACGTGTTGCCCTGGACCACCTTGCTGGACTTGTTGCGCGAACAGTTGGACCTGGTAGGCAGCAAAAAAGGCTGCGACCACGGCCAGTGCGGCGCCTGCACCGTGTTGCGTGACGGCAAACGCGTGAATGCCTGCCTGACCCTGGCCGTGATGTGCGACGGCGCCGAATTGACCACCATCGAAGGCCTGGCCGACGGCGACCAACTGCACCCCATGCAACAGGCCTTTATCCAGCACGACGCGTTCCAGTGCGGCTATTGCACCCCTGGCCAGATTTGTTCCGCCGTGGGCCTGGCCAATGAAGGCCGCGCCCACGACCGTGCGCAGATCCAGGAATTGATGAGCGGCAACCTGTGCCGCTGCGGCGCCTACAACAACATCCGCGATGCCATCGAAGACGCGCTGCCGGCCTGCCGTCGCCAGGGAGGTGAGTCATGAATCCCTTCCACTACAGCAGGCCGACCGATGTGCAGCAGGCCGTGCAGATGAGCAGCGCCGCCTCGCGCTTTATCGCCGGTGGCACCAACCTGCTGGACCTGATGAAAGAAAACATCAGCCATCCCGAGCACCTGATCGACATCACCGGCTTGCCGCTGCATGACATTCAAGAGACCGCCGAAGGTGGCTTGCGTATCGGTGCGCTGGTGAGCAACGCCGACCTGGCCTGGCACCCGCTGATCGAGCAGCGTTACCCGTTGCTGTCCCAGGCCATCCTCGCCGGGGCGTCGCCGCAGTTACGCAACATGGCCAGTACCGGCGGCAACCTGTTGCAGCGCACCCGTTGCTATTACTTCTACGACGCCGCGGTGCCGTGCAACAAGCGCCAGCCCGGCAGCGGCTGCCCGGCGCGCAACGGTTTGAACCGTATCCATGCGATCCTCGGCGCCAGTGAACAGTGCGTGGCCACCCATCCTTCAGACATGTGCGTGGCCCTGGCGGCGCTTGCGGCGCGGGTGCATGTAGAAGGACGCGGCGGCGCGCGGATGATCGAGTTCGCCGACTTCCATCGCTTGCCAGGCGATGCGCCGCAACGTGACAACCAATTGGCCGACGATGAGTTGATCACCGCGATTGAACTGCCCGCCGATCACCTGGCCCGCCACAGCCACTACCTGAAAATCCGCGACCGGGCCTCCTATGCCTTCGCCCTGGTGTCGGTGGCTGCCGCCTTGGAGCTGGACGGTGATGAAATCATCGACGCCCGCCTGGCCCTCGGCGGTGTGGCGCATAAACCCTGGCGTGATCGCGCAGTGGAAGCCTTGCTGATCGGCCGCACGGTCAGCCGCGAAACCTTCAGCGCCGCCGCCGACGCCCTGCTGCAAGACGCCGAACCGTTGGAACACAACGGCTTCAAGGTCAAGCTGGCGCGACGCGCAATCATTCGTGCCCTGAGCGACGCCGCCGTCGCAGGAGAACAGCCATGAGCGCCATCGGCAAACCCCTGGACCGCGTCGACGGTCTGCTCAAGGTCACCGGCCAAGCGCGCTATACCGGTGAATATCCCGAGGACGGCCTGCTGCATGGCAGTGTGGTGTCGAGTTCGATCGCCAAAGGCCGGGTGGTGCGCATCGATGCGTCCAAGGCGTTGGCGTTGCCCGGTGTAGTGGACGTGATCCATCACCTCAATCGGCCAAACATCGCCAGCTACGATGAGGCCTTCGCCGATGCCGATGCGGCCGATGGCTCGCCTTTTCGCCCGCTGTATAACGACCGCGTGCTCTACAGCGGCCAGCCCCTGGCCCTGGTGATCGCCGATAACCTCGAACTGGCGCGGCACGCCGGCTCGCTGGTGCAAATCGACTACGCGCCTGAAGCCTTCGAAACCGACCTGCTCACCCAGCAAGCGGCGGCGCACCCGTCGCCCCAGACCCCACCCAAACCGCGAGGCAACTTCGAGGCTGAATGGGCCGGTGCCGCAATCAGTCTGGACTTGCACTACAGCACGCCCATCGAGCATCACAACCCGATGGAGCCCCACGCCAGCACCGTGCTGTATCAGCCCGACGGCACCCTGCATATCCATGACAAGACCCAGGGCCCGCAGAACTGTCAGGCCTACGTGCAAAAAGTCTTCGGCCTGGACAAGCACCAGGTGCGCATCTTTGCTGCCTTTGTCGGGGGCGCCTTTGGTTCGGGCCTGCGCCCGCAATACCAGTTGCCGCTCGCGGTGATGGCGGCCATGGCGCTCAAGCGCTCGGTGCGCGTTACCCTGACCCGCCAGCAGATGTTCACCTTCGGCTATCGCCCGCGCACCTTGCAGCGTTTGCAGATGGGCGCCGCCGCCAATGGGCGCTTGCTGGCGCTGGGGCATACCGCGATTGGTCAGACGTCGCGCTTCGAGGATTTCAGCGAGCACGTGGTGGAGTGGAGCGGCATGCTCTATCACTGCGACAACGTGCAACTGACGTACAAGCTGGCGCCGTTGGATGTGTTTACCCCGCTGGATATGCGCGCCCCCGGCGCCGCGCTAGGTGTGCTTGGCCTGGAGTGCGCCATGGACGAACTGGCCTGCGCCCTGGCCATCGACCCGGTGCAATTGCGCCTGATCAACTACGCCGAACGTAACCAGAACGAAGACAAACCCTGGTCGAGCAAGGCCCTGCGCGAGTGCTACAGCGAAGGCGCCGAACGCTTCGGCTGGCACCAGCGCAACCCGGAACCGCGCAGCATGCGCGACGGCCGCCAGTTGATCGGCTGGGGCATGGCCGGCGGCGTGTGGGAAGCCATGCAGATGAAGGCCAGCGCCAAGGCGCGCCTCGATGCCGAGGGCACGCTCACCGTCAGCAGCGCCACCACCGACATTGGCACCGGCACCTACACCGTGATGACCCAGATCGCCGCCCAGGCCAGTGGCGTGGCGATGGCCGACGTGCGTTTTGTGCTGGGCGATTCGTCGTTGCCCACCGCGCCGTTGCAGGGCGGCTCATTTACCGTCTCGTCCGTCGGCACCGCCGTGCAGCAAGCCTGTGAAGCGCTGAATGCCAAGTTGCTGGAGATCGCCCGGCAGACTTATCCGGTGTTCAAGGATGCCGAAGCGGTTCGGTTTGAAGACGGCCAGCTACACAGCGGTGACGTGAGCGTGTCGTTGGCGCAATTGGTCAAGGACAGCGGTGAAGAGGCCCTGGAGGTACAGGTCGACAGCCAGCCCGACAAGAAGCGCGAGGGTTATGCCAGCGCTACTCACTCGGCGGTGTTCGTCGAAGTGCGGGTGGATGAAGACCTGGGCACCATCAAGGTCAGCCGTGTGGTCAGCGCCATTGCCGCCGGACGCGTGGTCAACCCCAAGATGGCCCGCAGCCAGATCCTCGGCGGCGTGGTCTGGGGCGTTGGCATGGCCCTGCATGAAGAGACCCAGGTCGACCATCAACTGGGGCGCTACATGAACCACAGTCTGGCCGAGTACCACATCCCGGTGAACGCCGATATCGGCGAGATTGACGTGCTGTTTGTCGAAGAGCACGACGAGATCGTCAACGCGCTCGGGTCCAAGGGCGTGGGGGAAATCGGCATTGTCGGGGTGGCGGCGGCGGTGGCGAATGCGGTTTACCACGCCACCGGCAAGCGGGTTCGGGAGTTTCCGATTACCTTGGATAAGGTGTTGTAGCGCAAACCTTCAGACCAATGAAGCTCCAATGGGGGAGCTGGCTTGCCTGCGATAGCGGTGTATCAGCCACCAGCAAGTTGCCTGATACACCGCTATCGCGGGCAAGCCCGGCTCCCACAGGATATGGCGGTGACGCCTATAACTTGGTTTCTTCCACCGGCACATGCATGCGATCACGGTTGGCCAGAGTCGGGAACAGCTTGATCCACACCCCGGTCACCACCAGCGTGCCAACCCCGCCCATCACCACCGCAGGCACCGTCCCAAACCAGTGGGCAGTAATCCCGGACTCGAACTCGCCCAACTGATTGGACGCGCCGATAAACAGGCCATTGACCGCGCTCACCCGCCCGCGCATTTCATCTGGCGTTTCCAACTGCACGAACGACGCACGGATCACCATGCTGATCATGTCCGCCGCGCCCAATACCACCAGCACCGCCAGGGAAAACCAGAACGAGGTCGACAGGCCGAAGGCGATGGTTGCCACCCCGAACACGCCGACGGCGGTGAACATCACGCGGCCCACTTGGCGGTCCACCGAAAAGCGCGCCAGCCATAACGACATCAGCAGCGCGCCCACGGCCGGTGCCGACCGCAGCAGGCCCAGGCCCCAGGCGCCGGTCAGCAGGATGTCCTTGGCGAACACCGGCAACAGCGCGGTGGCGCCGCCCAGCAGCACGGCAAACAGGTCCAGGGAGATGGCGCCGAGAATGTCCGGGCGGCTGCGGATAAAACGAATGCCGGCCAGCAGCGAGTCCATGGTGGCCTTGGCTTTGTTTAGCGGAGTCTGGCGTGCGGGCAGGTTCAGGGTCAGCACGCAGGCGATCAGGTACAGCGCCACGGTGGGGCCGTACACCCACACGCTGCCAAACGCGTAAAGCAGGCCGCCCAAGGCCGGTGCGACGATGGTCGCCAGTTGCTGGGCCGATTGCGAGGCGGCCACGGCGCGGGGGAACAGCGCGCTGGGCACGATGCTCGGCAACAACGCCTGGGTGGTGGGCATTTCAAATGAACGGGCGGCGCCCAGCAAGAAGGCGAGGATAAAGATCATCTCGCGGGTCACGTTGCCGGTCAGGCCACCGATGGCCAGGGTCAAGGCAATCAGCGCCTGCAAGGTCTGGCAGATGGCTGCGACCCGGCGGCGCTCATAGCGATCCGCCACGTGCCCGGTGTGCAGCATGAACAGCACGCGCGGTATGAATTCCACCAGGCCGACCAGGCCCAGGTCCAGCACATTGCCGGTCAGTTGGTAGAGGTTCCAGCCGATCGCCACGGTGAGCATCTGGAAGCCGCTGGCGGTAAAGATCCGCGCCAGCCAGAACGCGATGAAAGGGCGGTGGTGACGTAACAGCAACGCAGGTTCACTGGGCATCGGCAATCAGGTCGGCAACGGGAGAATGGCGAGATTAGCATCAAGCTGTAACAAATAGTTGCAAGAACTGAGCTGAGGCAAGCTGTCACGCGGCAAAAGACCACACAGTCCTACAGCAAAAATGGGACTACTCTTTCAACGATGCTTGATCCAGATCAAAACCTGCCCCGGAATTGCTCTGGCGGCCGCAAGGCCAGATTCCCCACGCGATGGGTAATAAAAGAAACGAATTGAAATTCGCCACACTCCATATCCGTGGGGGCAGTGGGTGCAGGCTCCCAGCCAGCAGCCGGTATTACCTGACAGAGGAAGACTTATGTTCGGTTTGGAGGCGCTAGATCTCGCCCGAATTCAATTCGCGTTCACCATCTCATTCCACATCCTGTTCCCGGCGATCACCATCGGCCTGGCCAGTTACCTTGCGGTGCTGGAGGGCTTGTGGCTCAAGACCCACAACGACACCTACCGTGACCTCTACCATTTCTGGTCGAAGATCTTTGCCGTCAACTTCGGCATGGGTGTGGTATCGGGCCTGGTTATGGCCTACCAGTTCGGCACCAACTGGAGCCGCTTCTCGGACTTCGCCGGCTCTGTCACCGGGCCGTTGCTGACGTACGAAGTGCTCACGGCCTTCTTCCTCGAGGCCGGTTTCCTGGGCGTGATGTTGTTTGGCTGGAACAAGGTGGGGCGCAAGCTGCACTTTTTTGCCACGGTGATGGTGGCCGTGGGTACGTTGATCTCCACGTTCTGGATTCTTGCCTCCAACAGCTGGATGCAGACGCCCCAGGGTTTTGAAATCATCGATGGCCGCGTGATCCCGACCGACTGGCTGGCAGTGATCTTCAACCCGTCGTTCCCCTACCGCCTGATGCACATGGCCACGGCTGCTTTTGTTGCCACGGCGTTCTTCGTCGGCTCGTCGGCGGCCTGGCACCTGCTGCGCGGCAAGGACAACCCGGCGATCCGCAAAATGCTCTCGATGGCGATGTGGATGGCGCTGATCGTTGCGCCTATCCAGGCGGTGATTGGCGACTTCCACGGCCTCAATACCCTCAAGCATCAGCCGGCCAAAATCGCGGCGATTGAAGGTCACTGGGAAAATATCGGCAACGAGCCCACGCCGCTGATCCTGTTCGGCTGGCCGGACATGAAAGCCGAGAAAACCAAATACGCGGTCGAGATTCCGTACCTGGGCAGCCTGATTCTGACTCACTCCCTCGACAAGCAAGTGCCGGCGCTCAAGGAGTTTCCGCCTGAAGACCGGCCCAACTCGACCATTGTGTTCTGGTCGTTCCGGGTCATGGTTGGCCTGGGGTTCCTGATGATCTTCACCGGTCTGTTCAGCCTGTGGCTGCGCCGGGGCGACAAGATGTACACATCCAAGCCATTCCTGTACCTGGCGTTGTGGATGGGCCCGTCTGGCCTGATTGCGATTCTGGCCGGCTGGTTCACCACCGAAATCGGTCGCCAGCCCTGGGTGGTCTACGGGTTGATGCGCACGGCGGATGCCTCCTCCGGGCATAGCCTGACGCAGATGACCATTACCCTGGTGTTGTTCGTGGTGGTGTACTTCGCGCTGTTCGGCGCGGGCCTGGGTTACATGATGCGCCTGGTGCGCAAAGGCCCCGTGACCCACGACAGTACCGAGCCGGCCCATGGTGGCCCTGGTCAGAAACGCACCCCGGCGCGTCCGTTGTCTGCTGCCGACGATGGCAGTGATAACGACCACGACCACATCCAGCACAAGGGGAATTGAGATGGGTATTGATCTTCCGCTGATCTGGGCCGTGATCATCATCTTCGGCATCATGATGTACGTGGTCATGGACGGCTTCGACCTGGGGATCGGCATTCTTTTCCCGTTTATTCCGGGCAAAGTCGACCGTGACGTGATGATGAACACCGTGGCGCCCGTATGGGACGGCAACGAAACCTGGCTGGTACTCGGCGGCGCGGCGTTGTTCGGCGCGTTCCCGCTGGCCTATTCGGTGGTGTTGTCGGCGCTGTACCTGCCGCTGATCCTGATGCTGATCGGGCTGATCTTCCGCGGCGTGGCCTTTGAGTTCCGCTTCAAGGCCAAGGACCACAAGCGTCACCTGTGGGACAAGGCGTTTATTGGCGGCTCGCTGGCGGCGACTTTCTTCCAGGGCGTGGCACTGGGCGCCTTTATCGACGGCATCCCGGTGGTGGACCGCCAGTTCGCCGGTGGCTCACTGGACTGGCTCACGCCGTTCACGATGTTCTGCGGCGTGGCGCTGATCGTGGCGTATGCCTTGCTCGGCTGCACCTGGCTGATCATGAAGACCGAAGGCAAGTTGCAGGAGCAGATGCACAACCTGGCGCGGCCTTTGGCCTTCGTGGTGTTGGCGGTGATCGGCATCGTCAGCATCTGGACGCCGCTGACCCACCCGGAAATCGCCTCGCGCTGGTTTACCCTGCCGAACCTGTTCTGGTTCCTGCCGGTGCCGATCCTGGTGCTGGTCACCATGTACGGGTTGATCCGCGCCGTGGCACGTAACGCGCACTACACGCCGTTCCTGTTGACGCTGGTGCTGATTTTCCTCGGCTACAGCGGCCTGGGGATCAGCCTGTGGCCCAATATCATCCCGCCGTCCGTGTCGATCTGGGATGCCGCCGCGCCGCCGCAAAGCCAGGGCTTCATGCTGGTGGGCACGCTGTTCATCATCCCGTTCATCCTGGGCTACACCTTCTGGAGCTACTACGTATTCCGCGGCAAGGTCACCCACGAAGACGGCTATCACTAGGAGGGTTGAAACATGTCCAAACCTTCGTTGCACGAGATTGAACAGGCCGAGAAGCAGCCGTTGTGGCGCCGGCTTGGGTGGCTGGCGATGATCTGGACCGGCAGCGTGCTGGCCCTGTTCGTGGTGGCCAGCCTGATGCGCATGTTCATGAATGCGGCAGGCCTGAGCACGCACTGACCCCCACGTGTAGGAGCGAGCTTGCTCGCGAAAAACTCACAGACGCCGCGTTTATTCAGGAAGCACGCGTTATCGTTGACGTTTTTCGCGAGCAAGCTCGCTCCTACACGTAAGCAGGGTTTTTTTTATTTTCGCGCTTTGAGGATGACAAACTTGGGCGTGGCCGCTACTTGCTCGACGCCACGGAACAGCCGCGCCAGCTTGCTGTGGTAGCCCAGGTGACGATTCCCGACGATGTACAAGGCGCCGCCGACCACCAGCGCTTCGCGTGCCTGCTGGAACATGCGCCAGGCCAGGAAGTCACCGACCACTTGTTGTTGGTGGAACGGTGGGTTGCACAGCACCACGTCCAGCGACTGCGGCTCCTGGCCGGCCAGGCCGTCGCCGGCCTGCACGGTGACGTCCCGTTCACCCAAGGCGGCTTGCCAGTTTTCGGCGGCCGATTGCACCGCCATGTACGACTCATCCACCAAGGTGTAATGCGCATTAGGGTTGTGCAGGGCGCTGGCAATAGCCAGTACGCCGTTGCCGCAGCCCAGGTCCGCCACGCGGGCAGTGCCGAGGTTTTTTGGCAGATGCGGCAGGAAGGCACGGGTGCCGATGTCCAGACCTTCGCGGCAAAACACGTTGGCGTGGTTGAGCAACTCGATGACCGGCGCATCCAGGGTATAGCGGGTCGGGTAGGGCGAGACCGCAGCAGGGCGGGCCTCGACGCTGGCGATCAACAGCCGCGCCTTTTTGACCGCCAATGAGGCGTGCATGGGGCCGATGTAACGCTCCAGCAACTCGCCTGCGGCCCGGGGCAAATGCTTGACCATCGCACCTGCGATCACCTCGGCGCCGGGCGCCAGTTGCCCTTGCAGGCGAATCAATTGTTCTTCCAGCAACGCCAGGGTTTTCGGTACGCGGATCAACACGCGATCGAACGGCCCGGTCGCGAGCTGGCTGGCCGGTATGAAGGGCACGGCATCAAAGGGTTTGCCGTTGCGCACCAGGTTTTTTTCCAGGCCCTGGGCTGCGAGGAACGAGTCACCGCTGGAGGTCACCTGCACCTGGCCTTGGAGGCTGGCCGCCAGGGCGCCGAAGCTGTCATTGAGGACCAGCGCGCGGGTGGCGGCAGTAGGCTGCTGCGCGGCGAGGTGGCTGAGCAGGTATTCGTCGGCGGCATCGAAGGCTTGCAGCGGATCATTGTGTTGCTCTGGCTGACGAATCAGGTCGAGCTGTGCGAAAGGGCTGTCAAGCAGGGGCATGGTGGGGCAAGGCTCTGGGTAATCGACGGACCTTCTGAGTGAACGGCGGGGCAACCGTGGAAAGCGCACCCTCAACACTCAGAATTGGCCGTAAATGTTACGTTTTTTTCAACGCGATGACATGCGGTGTTTTGCGTAGGCTAAAACAGGCCGGCTTTAGCGGCGCGCAGCACGGCCTGGATCTTGTTATGCACGCCCAGCTTCTTGAAGGTACTGCTGATATGAAAGCCCACGGTGCGTTCGGACAGGCAAAGAATCGCGGCGATCTCGGAAGCAGTCTTGCCCATCGCAGACCACTTGAGGATTTCCGTTTCCCGGGCGGTCAATTTGCTGGGCGCTTTGATCTCGGGCGCGTCGGCGTACTTCTGCGCGACGACCGCATGCATTGCATGGCAAAGCCACAATACCTGGCCGGCTTTTTCGTAAAGCTCTTGCGGGCTGACCTCGCCCTTGCTGCGAACCAGGGTCAGCATGCTGAATACACCCTGGAAATCATGCACGGCTTGGGTCCAGCCTAAATGCACCCCGCAGGACTGAGCCAGCTCCCACAACTGGGGGGTGTTGGCAAAGGTTTTTTGCTCCCAGAGAATGGGCAGTACCGAACTTTTGCAGTGGGTTACAACGGGGTCTACATCGAAGTAGTGTGCTTGTTTATAAATGTGGCTCCATTCGTTTGGATAGTTACTAAATAGAATGGGTTTTGTTTGAGTGTCTTGTGACTGGGAGCTCATCGTAAAAGAGCAATATTCGAAACCCAGTTCATAGGTGTGGTTAATCACCATCTCAAACACACTGGTGATTTCACTCTCGCCTTCCAGCTTGGGCAGCCGGGTGTTATGCCAATTGACCATCGATGACTCTCCATAGGTTTCTGTGTGACTTGGGTACGTCCTGATCTCCCAATGCAACTCGAAAACAAGTGTAGGGGAAGTCCTACAACTGAGTCTGAAAAATATTTTACTTACAGGGTTTGTTTCGCACGCCGGTTTTGTACAAGGCTTGGAGTTTTGTATAAGGGCACTTGGCAGTGGAAGTTTTTTCAACGTTTTTAATGTCTTAAAAACAGTATCAAAATGATGTCGTTGTAAGTGCTGTTTCATCTAGTGAGGTGTTCGGGGTGCATTAATAGCCAAATAATTAGTTCCACTGAGGCGCCCATGGTGTAGCCCCTGGCTGGCTCAAAAACGCGCGGGCCAGCTGCGCGGGCCTTCAGCGATTGCAAAGCCAGTACCAATCATCGGTGTTTGCGCGGTCTGTTTTGAGGGACACTAAAGGCCTGTGCAAAACGGAGCCCCCCATGACGGCCAGTGCTGAGAAATTTACCCGCCAGACCCTGCTCGATGTGCAATCGCTGACCCCCAGCCTGTTCACCCTGCGCACCACCCGCGATGCCGGTTTTCGTTTTACCGCCGGCCAGTTCGTGCGCCTGGGCGTTACCAAGGCGGATGGCAGCACCGTGTGGCGTGCCTATTCCATCGTGTCTTCGCCGTTTGACGAGCATCTGGATTTCTTTTCCATCGTGGTCCCCGGCGGTGAGTTCACCAGTGAACTGAGCCGCCTGAAGGTGGGCGATACCTTACTGGTAGAGCGCCAGGCCACCGGTTTTCTGACCCTCAACCGCTTTGTCGACGGGCGCGACCTGTGGTTGCTGGGAACCGGTACGGGCATTGCGCCGTTCCTGTCGATGCTGCAGGACTTCGAGGTATGGGAGAAATTCGAGCGCATCATCCTGGTGTACAGCGCCCGGGAAGCCAAGGAACTGGCCTACCAGTCGCTGATCAACACACTGGGTGAGCGTGAGTACCTGGCCGACTACGCCCACAAGCTCACCTACATTCCCATCGTCACCCGCGAGCTGCATCCGGGCGCGTTGAACGGGCGTATTACGGCCTTGATAGAAAATGGTGAGTTGGAGCGGGCGGCGGGCGTGGAACTGACGGCGCAGGATTCGCGCGTACTGATTTGCGGCAACCCGCAGATGGTCGATGACACGCGCCAGTTGCTCAAGCAGCGGGACATGCAACTGAGCCTGAGCCGACGGCCTGGCCAGGTGGCGGTAGAAAACTACTGGTAGAAAAAAGGCGCCTTACGAGGCGCCTTTTTTGCATCCGCAGGTTAAAGCGGCTTGTTGTTCTGTGCCTTGAGCAGATCGCGGATCTCGCCCAGCAGCACTTCTTCTTTGCTCGGCGTCGGCGGCAGGCTTGGGGCCACGGCCTCTTCGCGCTTCAGACGGTTGATCGCCTTCACGCCCATGAAGATTGCAAACGCGACGATCACAAAGTCGATGATGCTCTGGATGAACTTGCCGTAGGCCAGCACAACAGCGGGTACATCACCCTGTGCTGCCTTGAGCGTGACGGCCAGATCGGCAAAGTCCACGCCACCGATCAGCAGGCCGATGGGAGGCATTATCACGTCGCCTACAAATGAGGAAACAATCTTGCCGAAGGCAGCACCGATGATGATACCGACGGCCATGTCGACCACATTACCTTTGACCGCGAAGGCCTTGAACTCACTGATCACGCCCATAGGTTATTCCTTGTTACAGTTGAGGAGGGTGGAGGTCAGTGTAATTCAGTCGAACAGCACTTGCTCGACACAACTGTTAACACTGTCGGTTTTTATCGACACATCAAATCGCAAATAGTTTGCAAAGTGCCACCAGTCGCGCGCGAATTACCGGCTATTTCAGCGAGTTACCAGATTATTTTCTTAATCGGGCCTGTGGTGTTTTTCTATTTATCTTCTGACTCGCAGGTCACTAGCCTCTGACAAGCACAACAGAATGTGCGCTAAAAAAACCAGAGGAAACCTCGATGAACACTCCAATCAGCCGCAGGCCCGTGTCGGCGCGCCATGCGCTGGCACTGGTGACTGCCAGCCTGCTGTCCCTCTCCGTGCAAGCCGCCAACCTGACCCGCGATAACGGGGCCAACGTCGGCGATAACCAGAACTCCCAGACCGCCGGCGCCAATGGCCCGGTGCTGCTGCAGGATGTGCAACTGATCCAGAAGCTGCAGCGCTTCGATCGCGAACGCATCCCGGAGCGCGTGGTGCACGCGCGCGGCACGGGCGCCCATGGCACCTTCACCGTAACCGATAACCTCAGCGACCTGACCAAGGCCAAAGTATTCGCCGCCGGTGAAACCACACCGGTGTTTGTGCGCTTCTCGGCCGTGGTACATGGCAACCACTCCCCGGAAACCCTGCGGGACCCACGGGGCTTCGCTACCAAGTTCTATACCGCCGAAGGTAACTGGGACCTGGTCGGCAATAACTTCCCCACGTTCTTTATTCGCGATGCCATCAAGTTTCCGGACATGGTCCATGCGTTTAAACCGGACCCGCGCACTAACCTGGACGATGACTCGCGCCGTTTCGACTTCTTCTCCCATGTTCCAGAGTCCACTCGTACACTGACCGAGTTGTACTCGGACTCCGGCACCCCAGCCAGTTACCGCGAAATGGACGGCAATGGCGTACATGCCTACAAGTTGATTAACACTAAAGGTGAAGTGCACTACGTCAAGTTCCACTGGAAGAGCCTGCAGGGCATCAAGAACCTTGATCCCAAGCAAGTTACCGAGGTGCAGGGGCGTGACTACAGCCATATGACCAACGATCTGGTCACGCACATCAACAAAGGCGACTTCCCCAAGTGGGACTTGTATGTGCAGGTGCTCAAGCCTGAAGACCTGGCCAAGTTTGATTTCGACCCACTGGATGCCACCAAGATCTGGCCGAATGTGCCCGAGCGCAAAGTCGGGCAAATGGTGCTGAACCGCAACCCGGCCAATGTGTTCCAGGAAACCGAGCAAGTGGCGATGGCCCCGGCCAACCTGGTACCGGGTATCGAGCCGTCGGAAGACCGCTTGCTGCAAGGCCGGGTGTTCTCCTATGCCGATACGCAAATGTACCGTCTGGGCGCCAACGCCCTGCAACTGCCGATCAACGCTCCACGGGTCACCGTCAACAACGGTAACCAGGACGGCGCGATGAACTTCGGCAAGACCACCACCGGCGTGAACTACCAGCCAAGCCGCCTGTTGCCACGTGAAGAGCCGCAAGCCGCACGCTACAGCCAGGCGCCGCTGTCGGGCAGCACCCAGCAGGCCAAGATCCAACGTGAGCAGAACTTCAAGCAGGCCGGTGACCTGTACCGTTCCTATACCAAGAAAGAGCGCGAGGACTTGATCAACAACTTCGGCGGTTCATTGGCCACCACTGATGACGAGAGCAAGCACATCATCCTGTCGTTCCTCTACAAGGCGGATCCGGAATACGGCACTGGCGTGGCAAAGGTCGCCAAGGGCGATCTGGCTCGCGTGAAGGCGCTGGCGGAAAAACTGACTGACTGATTCGTTGGTTGCGGTCGGCGCCTTCACGGGCGTCGACCTTTGGCAGGAGCACACCCTATGCGCATCTCTATCGGTTTACTGATGGCCATGCTGGCCTTCGCTGCCCATGCCGAGTCCCCCGACCCGGTGGCGCTCAAGGCGCAGTTGCAGGACTACTATTTCGACGCCGCCCGGCGTGGCGACCTCGACATGCTCAACACCTTCATTGAGTCCGGCTACGGCCTCAATACCCAGGACGACAAGGGCTACACAGCGTTGATCCTGGCTGCTTATCACGGCCAGGGCCCGTATGTGGAGCGTCTGCTCGATGCCGGCGCCGACGCCTGTGTGCAGGATCAACGCGGCAACACAGCGTTGATGGGCGCCATCTTCAAAGGCGAGCTGAAAATCGCCCAGCGCTTGTTGGCCACTGACTGCAACCCCGACCAACGTAATGGCGCGGGGCAGACGGCTGCGATGTACGCCGGGCTGTTCAAGCGCGTCGAATTACTGGGTGAGTTGCAAGCCAAGGGCGCCGACCTGAACGCCGAAGACCCGGTCGGTAACAGCGCTTCACGTTTGGCTAATGGCGAAATCCGGACCCCAGCGTCGCGCTGAGCTATCATCGCGTTTTTTCGGTTGGAGGTTCTCATATGGCAAAGGCCAAGCGCATGTACGGCTGCACAGAGTGCGGCGCGACCTTTCCCAAATGGGCGGGCCAGTGCTCCGAATGCGGTGCGTGGAACACCTTGACTGAAACCATGATCGAGAGCGGCGGTGCCGCAGCCCCTACCGGCCGTGCCGGCTGGACCGGCCAACAGGCGCAGATCAAGACCCTGGCCGAAGTCAGCGTCGAAGAGATCCCGCGCTTTTCCACCGCCTCCGGCGAACTGGACCGGGTCTTGGGCGGTGGCCTGGTGGACGGCTCGGTGGTGCTGATCGGCGGTGACCCTGGCATCGGCAAGTCCACGATCCTGCTGCAAACCCTGTGCAGCATCGCCAGCCGCATGCCAGCGCTGTATGTCACCGGCGAAGAGTCCCAGCAGCAAGTGGCCATGCGCGCCCGGCGCCTGGGCTTGCCTCAGGACCAGTTGCGGGTGATGACCGAAACCTGCATCGAAAGCATCATCGCCACGGCGCGCATCGAAAAGCCCAAGGTCATGGTCATTGACTCGATCCAGACGATTTTCACCGAACAACTGCAGTCGGCACCCGGCGGCGTGTCCCAGGTGCGCGAAAGCGCGGCGCTACTGGTGCGTTACGCCAAGCAGAGCGGCACGGCGATCTTCCTGGTTGGCCACGTCACCAAGGAAGGCGCACTGGCCGGGCCACGGGTGTTGGAACACATGGTCGACACCGTGCTGTATTTCGAAGGGGAGTCCGACGGTCGCCTGCGCCTGCTACGGGCGGTGAAGAACCGTTTTGGCGCCGTCAACGAACTGGGTGTGTTCGCCATGACCGACCGGGGGCTGAAAGAAGTCTCGAACCCCTCGGCGATTTTTCTCACCCGCGCCCAGGAAGAAGTCCCCGGCAGCGTGGTGATGGCGACGTGGGAAGGCACCCGGCCGATGCTGGTGGAAGTCCAGGCGCTGGTGGATGACAGCCATTTGGCCAACCCACGGCGGGTAACGCTCGGCCTGGACCAGAACCGCCTGGCGATGTTGCTGGCGGTGCTGCACCGGCATGGCGGCATTCCGACCCACGACCAGGATGTGTTCCTTAACGTGGTGGGCGGGGTCAAGGTGCTGGAGACCGCGTCCGACCTGGCGTTGATGGCGGCGGTGATGTCCAGCCTGCGTAACCGGCCGTTGCCCCATGACTTGCTGGTGTTTGGCGAGGTGGGGTTGTCGGGCGAAGTGCGCCCGGTGCCGAGTGGGCAGGAGCGGTTGAAGGAAGCGGCCAAGCATGGCTTCAAACGGGCGATTGTGCCCAAGGGCAATGCCCCGAAGGAGGCGCCGCCGGGGTTGCAGATCATCGCTGTGACGCGGCTGGAGCAGGCGTTGGATGCCCTGTTCGAATAATCCGCAACACTGCTGAACCCCTGTGGGAGCTGGCTTGCCTGCTCCCACATTTTGATTGATGTGTGTTTCAGATCTCCAGCAGGGCGCCCAGTTCGCGCTCCAGTTCTTGCTCATCACCCAGGTTCAACTCAACGAACCTACGCAAATGGCTGATCGAATCCAGATCAATGTCCTTGCACACAAAGCCCAACTGACCATGATCTTCATGGGTCAGCCGCGCTTGCATCTTTATATGCGTCTTCTGGTCCAGGCGTATGTCGACGTCAAAGGGCAGCGCTTTATTCCCCTTCCAGTTGTCAGGCCGTTCCACCAGCAATCCCTTGAGTGATAAATCCACCAGTTTCACCGGCCATTCGCTGCCGTTTTGCCGAAGTTCGGCCGTGGCATCAAAGGCAATCCGGCGAAAACGGCGACGTTCAGACGCATGCTCGGTCATGGTAAAACCCTCTGTGAATGGGGGGAGTGTAGCCCGGGGCCATCAAGGGGCGATTATTTCGGCTTTTTTTACCGGTTGAAGGCTCTAGACCAACGTAGGGGGCTGGCCTTTGAGGCCAGTAGCGCTAAACTCGGGCTGGCTGTCCTTTCTGTCCACCCTGGCTGGAATATAAAAATGAAAAATAATAATAGCCTGCTACGCCACTTACCCTGGCTAGTGCTGGCAATTGTAGGAGCGTGCGCCCTGGGCGTAGTGGCCTTGCGCCGCGGCGAGGCGATCAACGCCTTGTGGATTGTGGTCGCTGCAGTGGCCATCTACCTGGTTGCGTACCGTTACTACAGTCTGTTCATCGCCAACAACGTGATGCAACTCGACCCTCGGCGGGCAACCCCTGCGGTGGTCAACAACGATGGTCTGGACTATGTGCCGACCAACAAACACATTCTTTTCGGTCACCACTTTGCGGCGATTGCCGGTGCAGGCCCGTTGGTCGGCCCGGTCCTGGCGGCGCAAATGGGCTATCTGCCCGGCACCCTGTGGCTGATTGCCGGGGTGGTGCTGGCCGGTGCGGTGCAAGACTTCATGGTCCTGTTCCTGTCCACCCGTCGCAACGGCCGTTCCCTGGGGGACATGGTTCGCGAAGAGATGGGCCGCATTCCCGGGACCATCGCGCTGTTCGGCTGCTTCCTGATCATGATCATCATCCTCGCGGTGTTGGCGCTGATCGTGGTCAAGGCCCTGGCCGAGAGCCCATGGGGCATTTTCACGGTGATGGCGACCATCCCGATCGCGATGTTCATGGGCATCTACATGCGCTACATCCGCCCGGGCCGCATCGGTGAAATCTCGATCATCGGCGTACTGTTGCTGCTGGGCTCGATCTGGCTGGGCGGGCAGATTGCCGCTGATCCGGTGTGGGCCAAGGCGTTCACCTTCACCGGTATCCAGATCACCTGGATGCTGATCGGCTACGGCTTCGTGGCCGCTGTGCTGCCGGTGTGGCTGATCCTGGCGCCTCGCGACTACCTGTCGACGTTCCTGAAAATCGGCACCATCATCGCCCTGGCGATTGGCATCCTGGTCACCATGCCTGACCTGAAAATGCCGGCACTCACCCAGTTCATCGACGGCACCGGCCCGGTGTGGAAGGGCGGCCTGTTCCCATTCCTGTTCATCACCATTGCCTGTGGCGCGGTCTCGGGCTTCCATGCGCTGATCTCCTCGGGTACCACGCCCAAGTTGCTGGCCAGTGAAAGCCATGCCCGTTACATCGGTTACGGCGGCATGCTGATGGAGTCGTTCGTGGCCATTATGGCGATGGTTGCCGCCTCGGTGATCGAGCCGGGCGTGTACTTCGCCATGAACAGCCCGGCCGCCATTGTCGGCACCGACGTGGTTACCGTGGCGCAGACGGTCAGCAGTTGGGGCTTTGCCATTACGCCTGAGGCCCTCTCTGCCGTGGCCCACGATATCGGTGAAACTACCATCCTGGCGCGTGCCGGCGGTGCGCCGACGTTGGCGGTGGGTATCGCGCAGATCCTGCACAGTGTGCTGCCGGGTGAAAACACCATGGCGTTCTGGTACCACTTTGCAATCCTGTTCGAAGCGCTGTTCATCCTCACGGCGGTCGACGCCGGTACCCGTGCCGGTCGTTTCATGCTGCAAGACCTGCTGGGTTCGTTCGTGCCGGCGCTCAAACGTACCGAGTCCTGGACCGCCAACCTGATCGCCACGGCCGGTTGCGTGGCTATGTGGGGCTACTTGCTGTACCAAGGCGTGATCGACCCGCTGGGTGGTATCAACACCTTGTGGCCGCTGTTCGGTATCTCCAACCAGATGCTGGCGGGTATCGCGCTGATGCTGGCGACCGTTGTGCTGATCAAAATGAAGCGCCAGCGCTACATCTGGGTGACCATGTTGCCAGCAGTGTGGCTGTTGATCTGCACCACGACTGCGGGCTTCATCAAGCTGTTCGACGCCAACCCGGCGATCGGCTTCCTGTCGCTGGCCAAGAAATACAGCGATGCCCTGGCTAACGGCCAGATTTTGGCTCCGGCCAAGAGCATCGACCAGATGCAGCACGTGATCTGGAACGCCTACACCAACGCAACGCTGACGGCGCTGTTCCTGTTCGTGGTGTTCAGCATCCTGTTCTATGCGCTCAAGGTGGGTGTCGCCGCCTGGGGCAACAAAGAGCGTACGGATAAAGAAGCCCCGTTCCAGGCTGTACCGGACGCGTAAACGAGGATTGCAAACATGTTCAATGACATCAGTCGCCTCGGTAAATACCTCGGTCAGGCCGCCCGCCTGATGGTCGGCATGCCCGACTACGACACCTACGTCGAGCATATGCAAACCAAACACCCGGACAAGCCGGTGATGGACTACAAGGCGTTCTTCCGGGAACGCCAGGAAGCCCGTTACGGCGGCAAGGGTGGGCCCAAGTGCTGCTAAGTTGGTAAAACGGCTGTACCTGTAGGAGCGAGCTTGCTCGCGAAAAACCCAAGGACACCACGTGCATCCAGACAGCACGCGTTATCGTTGACGTTCTTCGCGAGCAAGCTCGCTCCTACAGTCGTTTTTGCGTCCCCATTTTTCAGGAGAATCTCTTTGTCCTCTCCCATCCCCGTCACCATCCTCAGCGGCTTCCTCGGCGCCGGCAAGACCACCTTGCTGCGCCACCTGCTCAAGGCCGAGCACGGCTTGAAAATCGCCGTGATCGAAAACGAATTCAGTGATGCCGGTATCGACACCCAACTGCTGGGTGACGAGCCGGTGCAAGTCATGACCCTGTCCAACGGCTGCGTGTGCTGCACCATCCACACCGACCTGACCAAAGCCCTGCACCTGCTGCTTGAACGCCTGGACAGCGGCGAGATCGCCTTCGACCGGTTGGTGATCGAATGCACCGGCCTGGCCGACCCGGCGCCGGTGGCCCAGACCTTCTTCATCGACGAAGAACTGCGCGAGCGCTATATCCTCGACGGCATCATCACCCTGGTGGATGCGGCCCACGCCGAGCATCACCTGGCCCAGACCATCGCCCAGGCCCAGATCGGCTTTGCCGACCGCCTGCTGGTGAGCAAGCGCGACCTGGTGGACGAGGCCACCTTCGAGGCCCTCAGCCAGCGCCTCACCCGCATCAACCGCCGTGCGCCGATTCGTGTGGTGGACCACGGCAAGATTGATTTGGCCGAGTTGCTGGATGTGCGCGGCTTCAATCTCAACGCCGGCATGAGCCTGCGCCCGGTGAGTGCAGCGCCGTCGGTCGACCGTATTTCCAGCCTGGTGCTGCGCACCGACCAGCCGCTGGATATCGACCGTCTCAGCGAGTTCATGAATGAACTGCTGGAAGATCATGGTAAGCAACTGCTGCGCTACAAAGGGGTATTGAATATTGCCGGGGAGGATCGACGCATGGTGTTCCAGGGTGTGCTGAAGCTGTATGGCTTCGACTGGGATACCGAATGGGCCGAGGGCGAGGCGCGGGAGAGTGTGATCGTGTTTATTGCCGATGAACTGCCCGAAGACAAGATTCGCCAAGGCTTTGAGCGGGTCTACCAATAAACCCGGCTTGAAATGCACTCCAATGTGGGAGCTGGCTTGCCTGCGATAGCGGTGGGTCAATCACTGATGGGCTGACTGCAAAACCGCCATCGCAGGCAAGCCAGCTCCCACACTAGACCCTGTTTCAAATTGAAATCGGCATAAAAAAGCCCACGTGTAGGAGCGAGCTTGCTCGCGAAGAACTCACAGGCAACGCGTGCACCCTAGATGCACGCGTTATCGTTGACGTTTTTCGCGAGCAAGCTCGCTCCTACAGTGGGCTTCTTGGTATTACGCGCCGTATACCGGCAGCTTCTTGCAGATGGCCTTGACCTTCTCACGTACCGCGTCGATCACGGCTTCGTTGTTCAGGTCTGCCAGGATGTCGCAGATCCAGCCGGCCAGTTCCTTGCACTCGGCTTCCTTGAAGCCACGGGTGGTCACTGCCGGAGTGCCGAAGCGCAGGCCGGAGGTGACGAACGGCGAACGTGGGTCGTTCGGCACGGAGTTTTTGTTCACGGTGATGAAGGCTTTGCCCAGGGCAGCGTCAGCATCTTTACCGGAAATGTCCTGCTTGATCAGCGACAGCAGGAATAGGTGGTTTTCGGTACCGCCGGACACCACGTCAAAACCGCGCTCGATGAACACACTGGCCATGGTCTTGGCGTTCTTGACCACTTGCTGCTGGTAGGTCTTGAACTCAGGCTGCAGTGCTTCCTTGAAGCAGATCGCCTTGGCCGCGATCACGTGCTCCAGCGGGCCGCCTTGGGCGCCCGGGAAAACGGCGGAGTTGAGCTTCTTCTCGATCTCGGCGTTGGCACGCGCCAGGATCAGGCCGCCACGTGGACCGCGCAGGGTCTTGTGGGTCGTGGTGGTGACCACGTCAGCGTAAGGCACTGGGTTCGGGTAAACGCCTGCAGCCACCAGACCGGCCACGTGGGCCATGTCGACGAACAGGTAGGCACCGACCTTGTCGGCGATTTCACGGAAGCGTGGGAAATCCAGGATCTGCGAGTAGGCAGAGAAACCGGCCACGATCATTTTTGGCTTGTGTTCGACGGCCAGACGCTCGACTTCGTCGTAGTCGATCAGGCCGTTGGCATCGATACCGTACTGAACGGCGTTGTACAGCTTGCCGGAGGACGAAACCGTGGCGCCGTGGGTCAAGTGACCGCCGTGGGCCAGGCTCATGCCCAGGATGGTGTCGCCGCCTTGCAGCAGGGCCAGGTACACGGCGCTGTTGGCTTGGGAACCGGCGTGTGGCTGGACGTTGGCGTAATCGGCGCCGAACAGCTCTTTTGCACGGTCGATGGCCAACTGCTCAACCACGTCGACGTACTCGCAGCCACCGTAGTAGCGCTTGCCTGGGTAGCCTTCGGCGTACTTGTTGGTCAAAACCGAACCTTGAGCCTCCATCACCGCAGGGCTGGTGTAGTTTTCCGAAGCGATCAGCTCAATGTGCTCTTCCTGGCGCACGGCTTCTTGCTCCATGGCGGCGAAGAGATCGGCGTCGTACTTGGCAATAGTCAAATCACGGCTGAACATGGCGGTCCTCAAGGATCGGGGGCAGAAAAGGAGGGCATTCTAACCCAATGGGTTTTAGATGGCATATGAAAGGACATCATGTCGCGGACAAGTGGGGTTCATCTGGGGATGGGTGGTGGCAGTGATGGCGTCCATCGCCCTCTTCTGTAGGAGCGAGCAAGCTCGCCCCTACAGAAAGCCGAGGCCCGCCACAGCTTTCAGTCAAACATGAACAGCGCATCATTACTGAACTGCACCTCAAACCGATTCGCCGGCATTGGCCGCCCGAACAGGTAGCCCTGCACCTCATCACAGCCATGCTCACGCAGGAAGTCCAACTGCTCATGGGTTTCCACCCCTTCGGCAATCACCGCCAGGTTCAGGCTGTGGGCCATGGCAATGATCGCCCGGGCAATCTGTGCGTCCTGCTCACCCGAGGGCAGGCCGTCGACGAAGGTGCGGTCGATCTTCAGCACGTCGATGGGGAATTGCTTGAGGTAGTTGAGCGACGAATAGCCGGTGCCAAAGTCGTCCACCGCGATGCTCAGGCCCAGGTTCTTCAGGCTGGCGAGGATCTGCAGAGCTTCGTTGACTTCGCGCATCAGGATGCTTTCGGTCAGCTCCAGCTCCAGGCACGCCGGCGGCAGGCCGGTGTCCTTGAGGATGGTGGCGATGCGCGTGCCTAACTGGCCGTCGGAGAACTGCCGTGCCGAAATGTTCACTGAAACTTTAGGCACGCGCACTTTGTTCTGGTGCCAGGCCTTGAGCTGGCGGCAGGCTTCGCTGATCACCCAGTCGCCGACATCCACCACCAGCCCGAGTTCTTCCAATACCGGGATGAAATCCCCAGGCGGTACCAGGCCACGGCGCGGGTGGCGCCAGCGCAGCAGGGCTTCGGCGCCGGTTAGGCGTTTGCCGTCACCGCTGAATTGCGGCTGGTAATAGAGCACGAATTCGTTCTGGTCCAAGGCGTGGCGCAGGTCGCTTTCCAGTTCCAGGCGCTCCAGGGCGCTGGCGTTCATGTCGGCCTGGTAGAACTGGAAGTTGTTCTTGCCGCGCTCTTTAGCGTGATACATCGCCGTGTCGGCGTTTTTCATCAATTGGCTCAGCTCGTTGCCGTCTTGGGGGCTGAGGGCGATGCCGATACTGGCGGTCACGAAGAATTCGCGGCCCTCCAGCACAAAAGGTTTGACCAGGCTGGCGAGGATCTGCTCGGCCACATGGATCGCACGGTTCAGCGCCATTTCGCGGCTGACCCGTGGTTGCAACAGCAGGGTGAATTCGTCGCCGCCCATGCGCGCCACGGTGTCGTCTTCGGCCACACAGCCGAGCAGGCGCGTGGCCATTTCCTTGAGCATACGGTCGCCGGCCGCGTGGCCGAGGGAGTCGTTGATCGGCTTGAAGCGGTCGAGGTCGAGGAACATCAGCACCACCCACGACTTCTGCCGTTCGGCGGACTGCAACGCGGTGTGCAGGCGGTCCTGGAACAGGGTGCGGTTGGGCAGGTGGGTCAGGGCGTCGTAGTAGGCCAGGCGGTGGATGCGCTGCTCACTGGCCTTGCGCTCGCTGATATCGCTGAAGAAACACACGTAGCTGGCCAGGTCGCCTTCGTCGTCGAACACCGCGGTAATGCCGACCCAGGCCGGGTAATGCTCGCCATTGAGACGCTTGAGCCACACCTCGCCTTCCCAGGTGCTGTGCTGGTGCAATTGCTTGAGCACATAACGCAGATGGGCTTCCTGCTGCTCATCGACGGTGAGCATATTGGGCAACTGGTCGAGCACATCGCTCACCGCATAGCCGCTGACCCGGCTGAACGCCTCGTTGGCCTGCACGATATAACCGGCCGGGTCGGTGATCAGGATCGCCGAGGTGGAATGTTCGAACACCGTGGCCGCCATGCGCAGGTCTTTCTCGGCGCGGCGTTGCTGGCTGATATCGCGGCCCACGCCGAGGATGCCTTCAAACGCGCCATGTTCATCCCACACCAGCACCAGGCGCAGCTCTATCGGCACCTTGCGCCCGTCGGCGCGCAGGCAGTCGAACAGAAACAGCTGGGTCTGCACTTCATCGCGCAAAGTGTTCAAGGCCTCGGGGTTGCCGAGGGCGCGGCTGACCTGCTCCATCAGGCTGTAAATGCCGGTCAACTGCTGCGGGTTTGCAACGATCGACTGCCAGCCGTTCTTGAACACCCAGTTCACGTCATAGCCCAGCACGGTGTTGACCGAGGGGCTGATGTAGTTGAGGGCCAGTTGGCTGTCGGTGGAGCAGATCACGTCGCTGATGCTTTCGGCCAGCATCCGGTAGCGCTGTTCACTGTCGCGCAGCGATTCACTGGCCTCGATCTGGTCGGTGATGTCCTTGGCCACGCCGATGATCCGGGTGACCACCGTGGACGTATCACGGGCCAGGGCCTGTTCGCGGATATCGAAGCGGCGCCACTGGTTATTGCGGTGGCGAAAGCGCAGTTGGCAGTGCAGTTGGGTCGTATAAGCGGCTTGGCGTTGCTGCTGGCGCAAGTCGTGGTAATGCTCGGCGTCGTCGGGGTGCAGCAGGATTTCCCAGAAGTACTCGCCCATTTGCTGCAGTTCGGCCTTGTTGTAGCCCAGGGTGTGGCCCAGATGATGGTTGCTGAAAATCATGCGCTGGCTGATCACGTCCTGCACATACAGGTGATCGGGCACGGTGCGCACCACATCCGACCAGAAGCTTTCACGCTCCACCAGCGACAGTTCGATCAGCTTGCGGCTGGTGATGTCGCTGATGCTGAGGATCACCGCCTTGACGTCATCTTGCTGCTCGGGCAAACGCATCACCAGCCACAGGTACTGTTCGTTGCCGGCCACGTCGTTGAGCTGGATTTCCAGCTCCAGCTGTTTTTGCCGGGTCAGTACGGCTTCCAGCACCTGATAGCCGATGGACGTGGCATTGCGCGGGCAATCATCGATCAGGCGTTCCCAGGCCTGCTCGCAGGACGCGACGTTCAGCAGGCGCACGGCCATCTGGTTGACCTCGGTGACGCGCAACTCCTTGAGCAGTTGCTTGCGCTGCGTGGGGTTGGCCTGCAACCAGGCGTGCAACTGCTCGCGGCTTTGCACCTGGGTTTTGTCGCAAAACGCCTTGAGCCCCGACAGGTCCAGCACGCACAAGGCCACGCCGGTGCCTTCGAAGATGTCCTGATAGCGCCGCCGGCCTTCATTCACCTGGCGTTGGCGGCGGCGCATGTTGAGCAGCACGATCACCGGGATCAGCGAAAACGCCAGGCCGAGCAGGCACTTGCCGATAAAGGCCGGCAGCAGTTGTTCCAGCACCGCATTGCGGTCAAACATGCCGCGCAGTTGCCAATCGCTTTTGCTCAACGGCGTGACCAGCACGCTGCGGTTCAATTCTTCCGGCGTCAGGGCGCCGGACCACTGCGCCGGCATCCCGCTGTCACGGCTGACCACACGATGGTTCAGGCTGTTCTCGATCGCCCACATCGGGCGCTGGCCCTGGACATCCTGGCGCGTGAGGTTGGCCAGATAATTGGGCGCCAGGCGCAAGGCCCAGTACACCTTGGAGCCACCGCTGGGTTGGTGCAGCAACAGATAGATGACCGTGCCGTCATTGTCGTTGCTCAGGTAGTAGGACTGGGCGTGACTGCGCTTGACCAGGTCTTCGAGCAGGCCACTGTCTCGGCTGCCTTCGGCGGTGTCGCTGATCAATGCGCCGCTGGGGGCGAGCAGGGCGAAGCTGCGCAGGTCCGGCAAGGAGCGCTGCAGGGAGCGCATCAAGGCCTGTTGCTGTTCGGTGGTGCGCGGTGGTTCGAGGATGGGCAGCAGGTTCAGGGCGATCTGCGCGCTCAGGGCCATGTTCTGGCTGATCTGCTCGGCCAGGTCGGCGCTGTAGTCGATGGTGTATTGCTGTTGGTTTTTCTGGTTTTGCTGCAGTTGGTCCAGCAGCTGCCAGAACAATAAGGCGAGCAACAGCAGGACAAGCGTCGCCAACGCGCCTTTCAAGGTGCCGTGCAGGGGCGCTCCCGGCGCAATATGAGCGGCGCGCAAGGGCGTGGGCGGCGTGACGTTGGACAAACTGTGATCCTGCGGTTTGGCTGGACTGGCGCGCGACGTGCACTATAAGCCGGACGCCCGAAGGGCGGCTAGCATGCCTTGAGTTGTGGCAAAGTGCCAGTCCCGCCTGGCTGGACTGCCCCAGCGCATTCAGGTAGCTTTGCCGGTTACGCGGGGGCGTTCCAGCCCCAGACATTCAGGCTTTTTTTGCTCGCTGGCATTGATGATAGTCAAAGGCCCGCGCGGCGCATGGCCTGGCACGGGCTTCGTCCGCTTAATTCATCAGTCACTGACGCTAGGTTCACCATGGCTCAATACGTCTTCACCATGCATCGGCTGGGAAAAGTTGTTCCGCCGAAGCGGGAAATCCTGAAAAACATTTCGCTGTCCTTCTTCCCAGGCGCCAAGATCGGCGTGCTCGGCCTCAACGGTTCGGGTAAGTCCACCCTGCTGAAAATCATGGCGGGCGTCGACACCGAGTTCGAAGGCGAAGCCCGCCCGATGCCGGACCTGAACATCGGTTACCTGCCGCAAGAGCCGATCTTGGACCCGACCAAGACCGTGCGTGAAGTGGTCGAAGAGGCCGTCAGCGTGATCAAGGACGCCCAGGCGCGCCTCGACGAGGTGTACGCCGCCTACGCCGAACCGGATGCCGACTTCGACAAGCTGGCCGCCGAACAGGCCAAGCTCGAAGCGATCCTGCAAGCGGGCGATGGTCACAACCTGGAGCGCCAACTGGAAGTCGCCGCCGATGCGCTGCGCCTGCCAGCCTGGGACGCCAAGGTTGAGCACCTGTCTGGTGGTGAGAAGCGTCGTGTGGCCCTGTGCCGCCTGCTGCTGTCGGCCCCTGACATGCTGCTGCTCGACGAACCGACCAACCACCTGGACGCCGATTCCGTCGCCTGGCTGGAGCATTTCCTCCACGATTTCCCGGGCACCGTGGTTGCGATCACGCACGACCGTTACTTCCTGGACAACGTCGCCGGCTGGATTCTGGAGCTCGACCGCGGCGCTGGTATCCCTTACGAGGGCAACTACTCCGGTTGGCTGGAAGCCAAGTCCGACCGTCTGGCCGCCGAATCCAAGCAGCAATCGGCCCACGAAAAAGCCATGAAGGAAGAACTGGAGTGGGTGCGCAAAGGCGCCAAGGCCCGTCAGTCCAAATCCAAGGCGCGTCTGCAACGCTTTGAAGAAATGCAGTCGCAGGAATTCCAGAAGCGCAGCGAGACCAACGAGATCTACATCCCGGCCGGCCCGCGCCTGGGTGACAAGGTCATCGAATTCAAGAACGTCACCAAAGGCTATGGCGACCGCGTGCTGATCGACAACCTGTCGTTCGCCATGCCAAAAGGCGCGATCGTCGGCGTTATCGGTGGTAACGGTGCGGGTAAATCCACACTGTTCCGCATGCTGATGGGCAAGGAAACGCCGGACTCGGGCAGCATCGAGATCGGTGACACCGTGCAACTGGCGTGTGTGGACCAGAGCCGCGACGACCTCGACGGCAGCAAGACCGTGTTCCAGCAGATTTCCGACGGTTCCGACCAGATCCGCATCGGCAACTATGAAATCCCGTCGCGCACCTACGTCGGCCGTTTCAACTTCAAGGGCGGCGACCAGCAGAAGTTCGTCAAGGACCTGTCCGGTGGTGAGCGTGGTCGCTTGCACCTGGCCCTGACCTTGAAAGAGGGCGGCAACGTGTTGCTGCTCGACGAACCGTCCAACGACCTCGACGTTGAAACCCTGCGTTCCCTGGAAGAAGCCCTGCTGGACTTCCCGGGCGCCGCCATTGTGATCTCTCACGACCGGTGGTTCCTTGACCGCGTCGCGACCCACATCCTGGCGTACGAAGATGACTCCCAGGCGGTGTTCTTCGAAGGTAACTATACCGAGTACGAAGCCGACCGTAAGAAGCGCTTGGGTGAGGCCGCTGCCCAGCCGCACCGTGTGCGTCACAAAAAGCTGGCCTGATGCTGCAATAGCCGCAGCAGCCTGTTGAAAAAATACCCCTCACGCAGGGGTATTTTTTTGCCTGCGTTATGCCGGGAGCGTCGTGGGCGCCAGCGTCGGGCGGCTGCGCAGCAATTCTTCGACCACCCCCATAAAGGCCTCGACCAACAATGAGCGTGACGGTGAGCGCGTGAGTATCAGCAGGTGTACCCAGGCTTCGGGGTCTGCCAAGGGGCGGTAGACCACGCCTTTCCTGGCCAGGGTGCGGGTGCACTGGGGCACCAGCGAAACACCTTGGCCTGCCGCCACCAGGGCGATGATCGAGGTGATCTGGCGCCCCGCAGGGCCCGGGCGCAGCGCCAGGCCGCGGCGTTGATACAGGTGCTCGATGGAGCCGTTGAGGCCCGAACCGTAATCGCTGGGAAACAGAATCAACGGGTACTCACTGAGCTGGGCGAGGGTGACTTCGTCCTGCTCCGCCAGCGGGTTGTCGCTGCAAAGAGCCGCCACCAGCGGTTCTTGCCCCAACGACAAAGCCTCGACGCCGGTTTGCCCGGCCTCCGGCAGCAGGCGGCTCATGCCGACGTCGATGCGCCCGTCCAGCACGTGCGTGTGCAGGCTGCCGGAAGCGCTCTCCACCAGGGTCAGTTGCACATCGGGAAAACGCTGGGCGAAGGCTTGCAGGGTTTGGCTGAAGAGTTCCGACAAGGCAATCGAGCTGGCATAGCCTACGACCAGTTGGCCGGTCGAGCCGGCAGCCAGCTTGGCGGCGATGTCTTGTGCAAGCCTGGCGTGCTCCAGCGCCGCGCGGGCATACGGCAAAAAGTGCTGGCCTTGGGCGGTCAGTGTGACCGTGCGGCTGGTGCGGTCGAACAGGCGAAAGCCAAGCTCGGTTTCCAACGCCGAGATCTGCCGCGTCAGGGGCGGCTGGGCAAGGTGCAGGCGCTGGGCTGCGCGGCCGAAGTGCAGCTCTTCGGCGACCGTCAGGAAGTAACGTAACTTGCGTAGATCAAGCATTCTGTTTCCTGGGTATTGATCGGTCCGAATTCGGTATTGGTATTCCCTGCGCTGGGTATTCTATAAACATCCTCGACTATAAGACGAGAGGTCACATGAACCCGCGCTTGCCTCACGCCCGCTTCGCCGTGTTCCTGTGTGGCTGTGCGGCGTTTCTGAATCTGTATGCGACACAGAGCATCCTGCCTGCGTTTGCCGAAAGCTTCCAGGTGACTGCCCGGCAGGCAGGCTGGAGCATCACGGTGACCACGCTGGCGGTGGCGCTGACCGCGCCGTTTGTCGGGCGCCTGGCCGGACGTTTCGAACAGCGCACGGTGATTGCTGTGGCCGCTTTGCTGCTGGCACTGCCGACGCTGCTGACGGCCTATGTGGACAGTTTTGCCGAGCTGCTGGTGTGGCGTTTTGTCGAAGGGATGTTGATCCCCGTGGTGTTCGTCACCAGCGTGGCCTATATCGGCGATCGCTGGCGCGCGGCCAGCGTCACCGAGATCACCAGTTTGTACGTCGCGGGTACGGTGCTCGGAGGGTTTGCCGGGCGCTTTGTCTCGGGTGTCATGACCCAATATGTGGGCTGGCGCGAAGCCTTCGAACTGTTGGCGGTGATCAGCCTGCTGGTCGGCCTGCTGATTGTGTGGCTATTGCCGGCCAATCCGGTGGCGCGGCCCGGCGTCGCGGCCGTGGGCACGCACGGGGTGCGCCGGCTTCTGCGCAAACCCTTGTTGGCGGCCTATGGTGTCGGTTTCTGCGTGCTGTTCTCACAAGTCGCAACCTTTACCTATGCCGGCCTGTATCTCAGCCAGGCCCCGTTCAACCTGGGCGCCGCAGCGTTGGGCACTTTGTATGCTGTGTTCCTGCTGGCGCTGGTGGTCATTCCTATTGCGGGGCGCTTGAGCAAATCGCGACCACAATCGCAGTTACTGACCGGCGCCGTGGCGCTCGGCATCTGTGGCTCGGCGCTGACATTGTTGCCGTCCCTCTGGCTGATCGTGCTGGGGCTGGCCCTGAGCTCGACCGGCGTATTCCTGGCACAGGCATCCGCCAATGCGTATATCGCCACCACGGCAGGCCCGGACAAGTCCGGCGCCGTGGGGCTGTACCTGACCGGCTATTACCTGGGCGGCAGCGCCGGCGCGGTGGTCCCGGCCATGCTTTGGAATCAATGGGGCTGGCCGGGCTGCGTGGCGCTGGTCGCAGGTTTTCAGCTGTTGTCGCTGGCGATTGCCCTGCTGGGCTGGAAACCGGTAAAGCCCCAGGCCCTAGTCGCCGGACAGCGCGGCACACCAGCCTGATTTTTCATCCAATAAAGGACTATGAGAGGTGAACATGACTAACACCGTGATCAAGCGCAGCCAGTTGTTGAAGCTCATCGAACCGGTATTGAACGACATGCCGGCCGGTGCCTTGCGCCACGCGCTGTTCGAAGCCTTCTGGGCTCAGGAAGACGCGCTGGTGGATATCGAAGACGCTTTTGCACGGCTCACCTCGCGTCGGCATTCGCCGGCGGTACTGCGCAAGTTCTTCGCCAGTTGGTCCAAGACCAATAATTCGGCGGCCAGTGTGTCCGGCCTGGCCAACCGCATTACCTTGCTGGCGCGCTCTGATGAAGGCTCCGCCGCCGCCGCGCAGTTGTACCGCGCCTGCGGCAGCCTGCAACGCATCACCGATGAGGATCTGGGCGCGTTGGGCAACACCTTGCACGCAGACCTGTTCTACACCATGGCCACCGCGCTGTGCGGCGATGACCAGTGGATATTGAAGGACAATTGCCTGCCCTCGGCGCAGGCGTTCAAGGACTGGACCGACACCCGCCGCCTGCGTGATCGCGACCTGCTGCAGGGGTTACTGACCACGTTGATCCACGAGGTGTACACCCACGGCGAAGTGGAATTCATCCACCCGTTGTACTCGCAGTGGTTCGTGCGGGACATGGGCGTGCCGCCGGAGAAATCCCGCGCCACGGTGGCCTGGGTCACGGTGCACACCGGCGGTACCGAGAGCAACCATTTCGCCCATGCGGTGGCGGCGGTGAATGAGTTCACCACTGCCATGCAGATTGAAGTGGACCCCGCCACGGCGCGCGACATTTTTGCCCAATACCTGCAGCGTAAAGCCCGTGTGATGAGCGACTGTGCGCAGTTGCTGGGTTAACCCGGCGTTTTGCCTGAGAGCCTCTGACCCAGATGAACACCCTGAAGCAGACCGCAGCGCCATCGTTGTCGCCGCCTGACCCGGTCACCGTGCGTCGCCGCGCTCTGGTGGCCGGCTGCGGCGCGCATGCCGTGCACGACGGGCTGACCGATGTGATTTATGTGCTGTTGCCGATCTGGCAAGCGCAGTTCGGCCTCAGCTACGCCCAGATCGGCCTGTTGCGCGGTGCCTACGCGGGCATGATGGCCGGTTTTCAGTTACTGGCCAGCCGGGCTGCCGCACGCTGGGGGCGTGAACGCTTGCTGGTAGGTGGCACGGCGTTGGCGGGGCTGGCCTACCTGCTGGCCGGCCAGGCTGGCGGGCTGGGCGTGCTGTTGTTGGCACTGCTGCTGGGCGGGCTCGGCGCGAGTACGCAGCACCCGCTGGCCTCGTCGTTGATCACCGATACGCACGAGGCCGGCGGGGGCGTCAAACAAGCGCTGTCGCAGTACAACTTCAGCGGCGATATCGGCAAGACCCTGATCCCGGGGCTGATCGGCCTGTTGCTGGCGGTCATCAGTTGGCGCGCCAGTGTCACCCTGCTGGGTGTCCTCGGGCTGCTGGCGGCAGGCCTGTTGTGGTGGCTGATCCCGGCACGCACCGAGGCGACGGCGGCGCCGCTGAAAGCCACCCGTACGGGCGGCGGCGCTGGTTCTGCGAGCGGCCTGCGTGCGCTGATCGTGACCGGCACGCTGGACAGCGCTGTGCGCATGGGTTTCCTCACGTTCCTGCCGTTTTTGCTCAAGGCCAAGGGCGCCGGGCCTGCGGGCATCGGCCTGGCGCTGACGATGCTGTTCGTGGGGGGCGCCTTCGGCAAATTGTTGTGCGGTTACCTCGGTGCGCGCATCGGCATGATGAAAACGGTATGGGCCACGGAGTTCACCACGGCCGTGCTGATCGTCATGGCGGTGTATTTGCCCTACGCCGGCTTGATGGTGATGTTGCCGCTGCTGGGGCTGGCGCTGAACGGTACGTCGTCGGTGCTGTACGGCGCAGTTCCGGACCTGGCAGGGCCGGGCAGGCGTGACCAGGCGTTCGCCGTGTTCTACACCGGCACCATCGGTGGCGGCGCCTTGGCGCCGGTGCTGTTCGGCAGCCTTGGGGATGCCACCGGTGTGCCCATGGCCGTCCTGTTGCTGGCCGCCACCTTGTTGCTGACCTTGCCGCTGTCCTGGCGGGTTCAGCAAGGGTTGGAGGCCCAAGCCCGGTAGGGCGAACGAACGTTCCAACGTGTTCTGGCAGGTATAACAATGAATAACAGTGAACCCTCTGCCGTGTCATTGCCGTTGTCCCAGCGTGCGCAACGTCTCAGCGCACCCGGCACGTCCAGCATGCGCAGTAAAGCCAATGCCTTGAAAGAAGCCGGCGTCAACGTGGTCAACTTTGCCGCGGGCGAATTGTCCTTCGATGCCTGCCCGGTCATGAAAGCCGCCGCGACCGAGGCGCTGGCCACTGCCCGCAACCGTTACACGCCGCCCATCGGCCTGCCCCAGCTTCGTCACGCGCTGGCGCAGCAGGTCACTCAGCGCTGCGGGGTGAGTTACGCCGCCGATGAAATAGCGGTGACCGCCGGTGCCAAGCAAGCGCTGTATAACGCCGCGATGGTGCTGCTCAATCCGGGGGATGAAGTCATCGTCGCGGTGCCGTACTGGGAAACCTTCCCCACCCAGATCCAACTGGCCGGTGGCGTTCCCGTCTATGTCGACACGGCTGCGGATGACTATCGCCTCACCTGCGCAGCGGTCCAGAAGGCCCTGACGCCGCGCACCCGGATGATTGTGATCAACACCCCGAACAATCCGACGGGCACGGTTTATCAGCGCGAAGAACTGCTGGGTATTGCCCGGCTCGCCTTCGCACACAGGCTTTGGGTGGTGTTCGACGAGTGTTACCGCAACCTGGTGCGCGCCCCCCATGAACATCACAACATCGTGTCGCTGTTTGCGCCGCTCAAACATCAGACGGTACTGGTCGATTCGTTTTCCAAGAGCCATGCGGTCACCGGCTGGCGGGTAGGGTATGCGTGCGCGCCGGCACCAGTCATCGCCGCCATGCACAACCTGCAAGGGCATACGACGTCCAACCCCAGCAGCCTGTCCCAATATGCCGCGCTCGGCAGCCTGATGGCGGACGCGCCGCACTTTACCCGCCAGGTCAATGCCTTCCTCGACCAGCAATTGCTCGCGGCCTGCACCTGCCTGGGGTATGTCGACGGCATTCGGTGCGCCCCGCCGGAAGGGGCGTTCTATCTGTTTATCGATGTGTCCCGCAAGTTGGGTGGCCGCTACCTGGGCACCGTTATTCGTGACGTCGACCACTTGGCCGATCTGTTATTGACCGAGGCCCATATCGCGGTGGTGCCCGGTTCTGGCTGTGGTGACAACAACAGCATTCGCATCTCCTACGCCGTTGAGCGTGAAGCACTGATTGAGGGCCTCACACGCTTCGCTCGTTTCATGTCAGAAATCGTTGCGCATTAACCCCACCTTAAAAGGATATGAGCCGTGGAAAATCTGAGCCGCCAATTGATCGGGTACGTGAACCAGGCGCTGGTGGATGTCGAGGACGGACATCTGGTCCAGGCCCTGCTCAGCGGTTTCAACAGTCAAACCGCCGCGCTGGACACGTACTGCGAGACCTATGTCGACATGACCTCCAGTAATTGGAGCGAGTCGTCACTGTGTACGTTCTTCTGTGGCTGGCGCAGCCCGGACGGGGCCGCCCATGCCGTGTCGAGCATCATCGTGCGCATCCTCCAGGAGTCGGCATCCTTGGCGGATGACGCCCGGTTGAAAATGCTCGAAGCGGCGGCCCATTGTGGGGAGATCATTGTCGAGGACATCGGGCTGGGTGAAATGCATGGGCATCCGCACCATTCCAAGCTGTATTACCGCATGGCTTCGGCCATCTGCGGCTCCGATGATTGGCGCCTGCAAGACAAATTCCTCAACCCGATTACCAAAGAGTTCTCCGGTTGGGTGGGGGAAAAGCGCCCGCTGGCGCCGCAACTCATCGAAGCGCTGGAAATGATGGCCATGACGGAGTTGTTCAATACCGGCGAATACAACCTGATGACCCCGCTATGGAAACAGTGGTTGCGCGATGTGCGGGGCTATAGCGCCGGCGAGGCCAGCCGCGTTGCGAGTTTTCTCAGCGTGCATTGCGGCAGCGTAGAAGCGCGCCACTTCAAGCATGCCGCAGAGGCGTTGCGGCTGTATGCCGGCGCCACCGGGCAGGCGGTGGATTACACGCGTATCGCACGGCTCTCCAAGGAGTACGTGGCCAGGGCCTGTGAACATCTGCAAAAGATGGCATCGGTGCTCAAGTGCGAACAGCCCGCCTGGGATTGAGGCTGTTCGATAACCCTTGTTGTGCCGCTGATAAGGAGCCTGAACCCTATGATGGATACCGAAGCGCGCCGACGCCCTCTGTCGGCGCTATTGGATAGCACCCGTTGCCTGCGCGTACTCGAAGCCCATAGCCCGATATCGGCGTTGCTCGCGCAGCGCGCCAGGCTGGAAATCAGCCCCGGGCATACGGTGGGGTACGACGCTATCTGGTCGAGTTCGCTGACCGACTCGACCCAGCGCGGGTTACCCGACATCGAAATTCTTTCGCCCAGTAACCGATTGCCGGGGATTCGCGAAATATTCGATGTGTGTTCGCTGCCGCTGATATTCGATGCCGATACCGGCGGCAAGGCCGAACATTTCGCGATTCATATCAAGATGCTGGAGCGCGCGGGCGTCTCGGCGGTGGTGATCGAAGACAAGTGCGGCCTGAAGAAAAACTCACTCTTGGGCATCGAGGTCGACCAGGCGCAGGAGTCCATCGAGGCCTTTTGCGCCAAGCTCCAGGCCGGCTGTGCGAGTCGCACCGGCTCAGGGCTGATGATGATTGCCCGGTGTGAAAGCTTGATCCTGGATCGCGGCATGGAAGAGGCGATGGCACGGTGCCTGGCGTATGTCGAGGCGGGGGCGGATGGCATCATGATCCACAGCCGCAAGCAGGATGGCCTGGAAATCCTGGAATTCGCCCGGCAGTTTCGCCTGCAGCGGCCCAGGGTACCGCTGATCTGCGTGCCGACCAGCTATGTTCACCTGAAGTTCGAGGTGCTGGAGCGAGCAGGTTTCAACGCGGTGATTTATGCCAATCACATGTTGCGCAGTGCCTATCTGGCCATGCGCGATACCGCCGTCGGAATACTTGCCAATGGCAGGACGCTGGAGCTGGAGCCCCGTTGCCTGGGCATCGACGAGATACTCGACCTGGTGCCGGGCACGCGCTAGTGACCTGCGCGAGGCTGTGGGCAAATGCTGTGCGGGTTTGCTCGCGAAAGCGGTGGGTCAGTCGCTGCCTCTGTTACTGCACCACCGCTATCGCAGGCAAGCCAGCTCCCACATGACCGGTGTACTCGATCAAATGTGGGAGCTGGCTTGCCTGCGATAACGGCCTACCTGTTGGTGCAAAACTCAGAGTGAAATCCCCATTTAAGGGCAAAAAGAGGCAGTTATTTATACTTATTGCACCATTTAATTTCACAAAGGCGACATTTTGCCCTGTCGCGGTGCGAAACGAATTGATAAAGTCCGGCTCAATCTCTGTTTAACAACAATCAATTTGCCGAGACTTTTCATGACCGAATCCGTCGATTCCTTCCTTGCCCGCCTCAAGAAACGCGACCCGGACCAACCGGAATTCCACCAGGCTGTAGAAGAAGTCCTACGCAGCCTGTGGCCCTTTCTTGAAGCCAATCCGCACTATTTGTCCTCGGGCATTCTGGAGCGCATCTGCGAGCCGGAGCGTGCGATCACGTTCCGGGTGTCGTGGGTGGATGATCACGGCAAGGTCCAGGTCAATCGCGGTTTCCGTATCCAGATGAACAGCGCCATCGGCCCCTACAAAGGTGGCTTGCGCTTTCACCCCTCGGTCAACCTGGGCGTGCTGAAATTCCTCGCCTTCGAACAGACCTTCAAGAACTCCCTGACCTCGCTGCCCATGGGCGGCGGCAAAGGCGGCTCGGACTTCGACCCCAAGGGCAAGAGCGACGCCGAAGTGATGCGCTTCTGCCAGGCGTTCATGAGCGAGCTGTACCGCCACATCGGTGCGGACGTGGACGTACCGGCCGGCGACATCGGTGTGGGCGCGCGGGAAATCGGCTTTCTGTTCGGCCAGTACAAACGCCTGAGTAATCAATTCACCTCGGTGCTGACCGGCAAGGGCATGACTTACGGAGGCAGCCTGATCCGCCCGGAAGCCACCGGTTTTGGCTGTGTGTATTTCGCCGAGGAAATGCTCAAGCGCCAAGGCCAGCGCGTCGAAGGCAAGCGGGTGGCGGTGTCCGGCTCCGGCAACGTGGCGCAGTACGCGGCGCGCAAGGTCATGGACCTGGGCGGCAAGGTGATTTCTCTGTCGGACTCCGAAGGCACCCTGTACGCCGAAAGCGGTTTGACCGAAGAACAATGGTCGGCGCTGCTGGAACTGAAAAACGTGCAGCGCGGGCGTATCAGTGAACTGGCCACACGTTTCGGCCTGGAGTTCCGCAAAGGCCAGACGCCTTGGGAATTGGCCTGCGATATCGCGCTGCCCTGCGCCACCCAGAACGAACTCGACGCCGACGCTGCGCGCACCTTGCTGCGCAACGGCTGCCTCTGCGTGGCCGAAGGCGCGAACATGCCGACCACGTTGGAGGCTGTGGATATCTTTATCGACGCGGGCATCCTGTTTGCACCGGGCAAGGCTTCCAATGCCGGTGGTGTGGCGGTGAGCGGCCTTGAGATGTCGCAGAACGCCATGCGCCTGCTATGGACTGCCGGCGAAGTGGACAGCAAGCTGCACAACATCATGCAGTCGATCCACCATGCCTGCGTGCATTACGGTGAAGAAAACGGCCGCATCAACTACGTCAAGGGCGCCAACATCGCAGGCTTTGTGAAAGTGGCTGACGCGATGTTGGCCCAAGGCATCGTTTAAATCTCGGGTTCGACGCGTAACACTTCGATCACCTGATCGCCGACGGGGCGCTGCCACAGCACCTCGTCGCCCACCTGAGCGCCCAGCAAGGCGCGGCCCAGGGGCGAGCCCCAGTTGATCAAGCCTGCGTTGGCATCGGCCTGGTCTTCACCGACTAACTGGATGCGCTGCTGTTCGTCCTGCTCATTGGCAAACGTGACCCAACTGCCGATCTGCACCTTGTCGGTAGACGTGGCCGGCGCGACTACCTGGGCGCTTTGCACCCGCTGGTTGAAGTAGCGTAAATCCCGCTCAAGGTCAGCCTGGCGCTGTTTATCAGCCCGCTCGCCTTTGGCAGCTTCGTCGCTATGCTCCGCCTGTAACTGCGCCACCTTGGCCTGCAACTGCGCCAACCCATGCGCAGTCATGCGGTTGGGCTGCTCGCTGACCTGGCGCTCCACCGGCGGATCGGCCTGGGCCGCCGCGTTGTCTTCATTTACAAAAGCTCGGCTCATGGCGTTCTCCTTCCTATGGAAGTTGGGCCACGTTCGCGGGCTGATCGTTCCCACGATCAGCGTGAGCGATAGGCTTTGGCGGTGTCGCGATCTTTTTCCTGCTGCCAATCGTGTTCGCGGTCGTCCCTGCGGTTTTCCTCGTAATCGCGCAGTTCCTGGCTCTCGCGCATGGCCTTGCACTGACGAAACCCATCTTCCCAACCTTCGGCGTATGGCCGGTCTTTCAGATAGCGCGGCACATTCTTGCGAAACTCCCCGGTAATCACCCCAGCGGCCTGGCGACCGCTGCTGCAACCGTCGTCGAAGCCGTCGGCGAAGGCCGGTGGATAACCTTTGGCCAGTAATTCCTGATGGGTTGACTGGCAACCCGCCAACCCCACCACCGCGCACAGCATGACCGCATACCGCCACATGGCGTACTCCCTGGCCGTTTTACGGCTGATAAGGGAAGTCTAGAAGGAGATTTGTCAGCTATATGTGAAAGGGGTGTCAGAGGGATGTACCGGACTTTTGGTCACGCACAAAACCAACTGTAGGAGCGAGCTTGCTCGCGAAAAACGTCAACGATAATGCGTGCTTCCTGGATAAACGCGGCGTTTGTGAGTTTTTCGCGAGCAAGCTCGCTCCTACAGAAAGCGAGCGCCTTTCACCAGGCTTGCGTCAGTAGTGGTACCACTTCAGCTCAAGCATCACTTCATTGACTGGCGTGGACAGGTGGCTGTACTCACGCTGGGCACTCAGGCGCAGGCCCAGGTTGCGTGACAGTTCCCATTGCTGGTTGAGGCTGATGCTGCGCCGCACTTCGCCGTTGGTGAAAAAATCACCCTTGGCTTCCAGGCTCAGGTTGCCCAACGGGTTCTTCCACAGCACGCCGGTGTTGAAGCCTGCGGCGGGGGAGATGGCTTCGCTGAAGTCGTTGTTATGCTCCACGCGCACGGTGCCGAGGGCGAAGCCGAGCATGTCGTCGGAGAGTTGCCAGGTGCCACCAGCGCCGCCGTTGACGTGGGCCACCAGGGTTTCGTCGTCGTGTTTGCCCGGCACGCGTTCCAGGCCGCCGGTGACTTGCCACGACCAGGGCTGCAGCAGCGCATTGCGTGGCGTCAGCGAGCGGATGGTGGCCAGGTCCAGTTGCTGGAACTGCCAGTGATTGCCCTCGTACTGGCGCAATTTCATTTGCAAAATTTCGATCTGCGCGCCCAGGGGGAAGCCTTCGGCGTTGTCGTTGAGGTCGTGATAGGCCATGCGCAGGCCGTATTCGCCGAAGGCTTTGTCGCCGCGGGTGCCGATGCCGGCTTGCCAGGTGCGCGACTCGTGGCCGTTTTCCGGCAGGCCGGGCGGGGTGATCTTCAGGTCGGGCGCCGGGTTCTGGTTGATCGCGCGCAGCAGTTCGAAGCTGCGTTGGGAGCGTGTCGCGTCGCGTTCCAAACCGTTGGCACGGTAGCGGCCCAGGCGGTAAGCGGCATCCACGATCAGTGCCTGGCGCTCGCGGGGCAGGGCTTTGAATGCAGGCTCCTGCAGTTGCTTTTGGTCATCGCTGATGTTCAGCACCCACTGTTGCTCATCGCTATCGAGTGGCTTGGCGCGTTCCAGCAGCTCGCGTTCACGGGATGGGCGATAGTCGATCTTCTCCACCAGCCCTGCGTCTTTTACCGCTTTGACCGTGTCGGTAGGGATCGCGGTGAGCGGGAACTGTTCGGTCAGGCGCAGGCCGGGGCGGGCGACTTGCAGCAGCTCGAGCAGGCGGTAGGAGCAGTTTTCGTCGAAGAAGAAGTAGTCGAACTGGATCTGCTTGAGCTCCCACACGTGCTCGACCATACGCTTGGTCTCGACCTCGGTGAGGTTCAGGCGGTATTCCCACAAATCACGGTTTTCGAGGCTACGGTATTCCGAGAGCTTTTCCTGGTAAGGCACCAGGGCGAACAGGCCGGGATAGCCGCCCATCAGGCCCTTCCAGGCATAGAGGATGCTGTTGTCGGAGCCTTCGATATAGGCACCGAAGTTGATCGCATAGCTGAGCAGCGCGGTGTTGTTGCTTTGCACGTCGGCCTGGTCGATGCGCAGCAGGGTGTGGCCGAACATCGACGACGGGCTGTTGAGGTAGGCCGCCGGGAAGATCATCACCGCGCTATGGGGCGCGACGTCCTTGAACCACTGGGTGAATTCTTTGCATTCCAGCGCGGGCAGGTCGTTCAGTGGCAACTGCGCCTTGAGCCAGCGGGTACGTGCGGGGTAAACGCACTGGGCGTGCTTTTCACCCAGGCTGGCCGGTGCATACAGCGCCTCAACGGTGGCCTTGAGTTCCGCGTCCGGATGGTGTGCGCCATCGGGCGCGATGAAGAATTTCTTGTCGCTGACATAGCTGCGCCAGCCACTGACTTTGCCGGCTTCGTAGTGCCCCAGCGACAGCCAGAACGGATCATTGGCCAGTTGCTGCAAACGTTGATCATCAAGGTGCGGGGCCGCGTACAGCGGGGCGCAGGCGAAGAGTGCCAACCAGGCAAAGCGTTTGAGCATAGGGGCAACTTAAGTCAAAAAAGTGAGACCCAAAGGGGAGGCGGGTCCAAAAATAGTGCCCGCGCCTCGAAAGGCGCGGGCAGGTCGAGCTTAAGCCTGGGTTGCGTATTTCGCCAGACGGGCATCGCTTTTCAGTACAGCAATGGTGTTGTTGTGCACGTCGTCAGCGGTCACGTCAGCCTTGCTGAAGATCTGCTGGAAGTGCTCGTGGGTCACGGCCGCGAAGTGATCGCGATCTTCTGGCGCAACACCCAGTACCACCGCGTAGGTGGTCAGCGCTTCGCCGTTGCCTTTGGCCATGTCTTCGGACAGCTCATTCATCATGCCATTCATGGCAATCCAGGACTTGCCGCCGTAGGTCAGGGCGCTGTTGGTGCTGCAACCGTTGGTGCCCGAGGTCATGCCGAAGGTGGCGTTACCCGAAGTACCGTTGGTGGTGGAGGCGAGGAAGTGGGCCGGAGTACCGCGCTGGCCTTCAAACAACATGTTGCCCCAACCGCAGTTCGGGCCACCTGGTGCTTCTGCCATTGCATTGAGGGAGACGACGGTGAAGAGAGTACCAAGAAGGATCCGTTTCATAGCTTTGTTCTCTTTGTGTGCAAACCAATGGACAAGGGTTCAGGTGCTCAACGCACCCTAGGGGCCAGTTATTAGTCCAACCCGCGCAGTTTGGAGTTTAGGCACGTTCCCAGGGTTCCGTGTTTTTTTATAAACATTGAGTGTCGGGCGATTTTTTTGTAGGACGCGCGCTGTGTGTATGCTTTCCCGAAAGCGCGCCTTGCCAGAGCGCTCAACCGGGAGCCAGAATGCCCCATCTGCCCCGCCTGATGTAAGGAAGCCCGATGCCTGATCCTGTTGCTGCCAGCTTGCGTCTAGCGCCCGAAGCGCTGACTCGCCCTTTCTCCGCTGAACAGTTCAGCTTCTCGACCACCAATGATTTGGAGCCCTTTCGCGGTGTGCTTGGCCAGGAACGTGCGGTTGAAGCCTTGCAGTTCGGCGTGGCCATGCCACGCCCCGGTTACAACGTGTTTGTCATGGGCGAGCCGGGCACCGGCCGCTTTTCGTTCGTCAAACGCTACCTGAAAGCCGAAGGCAAGCGCCTGCAAACCCCGGCGGACTGGGTTTATGTGAATAATTTCGATGAGCCCCGCGAGCCCCGCGCCCTGGAATTGCCAGGTGGCGCCGCCGCGGCTTTTATCGCCGATATCAACGGCCTGGTCGATAACCTGGTCGCCACCTTCCCGGCGGTGTTCGAACACCCGACTTATCAACAGCGTAAAAGCGCCATCGACCGGGCGTTCAACCAGCGCTACGACAAAGCGCTGGACGTGATCGAGCGCCTGGCCCTGGAAAAAGACGTGGCGCTGTACCGCGACAGCTCCAACATCGCCTTCACGCCGATGCTCGACGGCAAGGCGCTGGACGAAGCGGAGTTTTCGCAACTGCCGGAAGCCGATCGCGAGCGCTTCCACACCGATATCTCCGAGCTGGAAGAACGCCTCAACGAAGAGCTGGCCAGCCTGCCGCAGTGGAAGCGTGAGTCCAACAACCAACTGCGCCAGTTCAACGAAGAAACCATCACCCTGGCCCTGCAGCCTTTGCTGGCACCGTTGTCGGAAAAATACGCAGAAAACGCCGGGGTCTGTGGCTACCTGCAAGCCATGCAGGTGTACCTGCTCAAAACCGTGGTGGAGCAATTGGTGGACGACGCCAAGACCGACGCCCAGGCGCGCAAGCTGCTCGAAGAGCAGTACTGCCCGAGCCTGGTGGTGGGCCACTCGGTCAACGGTGGCGCGCCGGTGGTGTTTGAACCGCACCCGACCTACGACAACCTGTTCGGCCGTATCGAATACAGCACCGACCAGGGCGCGCTCTACACCACCTATCGCCAGCTGCGTCCCGGCGCCTTGCACCGCGCCAATGGCGGTTTCCTGATCCTGGAAGCCGAAAAAATGCTCAGCGAGCCCTTTGTGTGGGAGGCGCTCAAACGCTCCCTGCAATCGCGCAAGCTGAAGATGGAGTCGCCCCTGGGCGAACTCGGCCGCCTGGCCACCGTGACCCTCAACCCGCAGATGATTCCCTTGCAGGTCAAGGTGATCATCATCGGTTCGCGCCAGTTGTATTACGCCTTGCAAGACGCCGATCCGGACTTTCAGGAGATGTTCCGCGTACTGGTGGACTTCGACGAAGACATCCCCATGGTCGACGAAAGCCTGGAGCAGTTCGCCCAGTTGCTCAAAACCCGCACCTCGGAAGAAGGCATGGCGCCGCTGACCTCGGACGCGGTGGCGCGCCTGGCGACCTACAGCGCACGCCTGGCCGAACATCAGGGGCGCTTGTCGGCGCGTATTGGGGATTTGTTCCAGCTGGTGAGCGAGGCGGATTTCATTCGCCACCTGGCGGGCGATGAGATGACCGATGCCGGGCATATCGAGCGCGCCCTCAAGGCCAAGGCCACGCGCACCGGCCGCGTGTCGGCGCGGATTCTCGACGACATGCTCGCCGGCGTCATCCTGATCGACACCGCCGGCGCCGCTGTGGGCAAGTGCAACGGCTTGACGGTGCTGGAGGTCGGCGACTCGGCATTCGGCGTACCGGCGCGGATTTCCGCCACGGTGTACCCGGGCGGCAGCGGTATTGTCGACATCGAGCGTGAAGTTAACCTCGGCCAGCCGATTCACTCCAAGGGCGTGATGATCCTCACCGGTTACCTGGGCAGCCGCTATGCCCAGGAGTTCCCGTTGGCCATCTCCGCGAGCATCGCCCTGGAGCAGTCCTACGGGTACGTGGACGGCGACAGCGCTTCCCTGGGCGAGGCATGCACCTTGATCTCGGCCTTGTCCAAGACGCCGCTCAAGCAATGTTTTGCCATCACCGGCTCGATCAACCAGTTTGGTGAAGTGCAGGCGGTGGGCGGGGTCAACGAGAAGATCGAAGGCTTCTTCCGCCTCTGCGAAGCCCGTGGGTTGACTGGTGAGCAGGGGGCGATCATCCCTCAGGCCAACGTGGCCACGCTGATGCTTGACGAGAAGGTGTTGCAGGCCGTGCGTGCCGGGCAATTTCACATCTATGCGGTGCGCCAGGCCGACGAGGCGCTGAGCCTGCTGGTGGGCGAGGATGCCGGTGAGCCGGACGCCGAGGGGCAGTTCCCGGAAGGCACCGTGAATGCGCGGGTGGTGGAGCGCCTGCGCGCGATTGCCGAGATGATCAGTGAGGAAGATTTGAAGGAGGCGGAAAAGGAGCTGGCGCAGCAGGCGTTGGCAGAAGCCAAGCCAACCTGATTGCTGTCATCACTCGGTCAAGGTGGGAGCTGGCTTGCCTGCGATAGCGGTGTATCAACCAACTGGGAGGTTGGCTATGAGTCCGTCATCGCAGGCAAGCCAGCTCCCACAGTGATCTATGGTGTATTTGGGGACGTTTAGCGTGCCACAAAATTGACTCTCGCCTGGGACCAACGCCCGTTGGTCTCTACAACCTTGGTTTGTCGCGTTTTTATTCTATTCTCAGAGTCAGGGATATCCACAGGAGTCGCAGGATAGAAACAGCCTCGCCGTGCGCTGGGGCTGAACACCGATCTACCGAGGGTCGCCGCCATGTCGCGCAACCTTTGCCTTACCCGCCAGTGCCTGGGCCTGGTCACCCGTATCGAATGCTCCATTCGCCCTCTGGCCGGGGATAACGGCATGTGGACGCTTTTGTTTGCCGCCGGCATGTCGGGCGAGCAGCCTTCCACCGTCAAATCCCAGGGCCCGTTCCATGGGCCCTTCGTGGCAGAACGCATGCTGGGCACCATCGTTGATAGCCTGACCTTGCACGGCTACGAGCAAATGGACGAGCCGCAGATCTGGTGCCTGCACCTGCAGGCTCATCTGCGCCAACTCAATGGCGGCCAAGAGCAACTGGCCCTCTGAGGATCGTTCCCACGCTCCGCGTGGTAACGCCGCCTCGGACGCTCCGCGTCCACCCAGGGCTATTTGCTCTCAGGCTTGTCCAATTTCACCTCAAAGCCGTACTGCACGGTGCTGAGGTCGGTGCGCTGGTAAGTTTCCAGCGTGGTCGGCTGGCCGTAGAAATAATGCACGTCAAACATCGCCGTGCCATATTCCTCGGCGCGGTGGCTGACACCGAGGATCTCCTTGAGGTAGTTGCCGCTGGCGTCCTTGGCATAGAAGCGCCAGCTGTCGGCGGGAAAGTCCTTTTGATCGACGATCAGCGCGTTGTCCTTGAGTGACAGGCCCTTGGGCAGCTTGGCGGCGTCAATCGTGGCTTTCTCGATGGTGGCCAAAAACAACGGTACCGAGCCCACCACATACGCCGGGGTTTCCGGGAACAGGTTGAGGTCGTACGTCAGCGTGCCGCTGGCGGCATTCAGTTCGAACGCTTCGGTCGGCAACTCGATGGGCTCGCCCCGTTCGCCCTTGTCATCGGCGGTGAAGAAAGTGATAGGCGCGTCACTGTTGTTGCGCTCGGCACCGACCAGGTCGTCATTGAAGGTGAACGGGTGGTCGAACACGATTTTCGCGGCACTGGCGTCTTCGGTCGATTGGCTGATGGTGACGCTGTTTTTCAGTTGGTCCTCGGTCATCGACGCATCTTTGAGCCAACTGGCGGCGCTGTCGTCGTACACCGTGACCGGCATCGGCAGGGGCTGTACGGTGTGTTGCAGGCTGTTCCTGTCAAAGCGCATCACCGGCAGGTCCAGGTCTTTACGGGTGAGCGTGGCCTTGGAAAAGTCCAGCACATTCACCTGCAGGTTATCGATCAGCCCGTTGAAGTACACCTTGGCGTAATGGCTGGTCTGCTGGCGTTCGAAGGCTTTTTGCGCGTCGGTCAGCTGTTTATCGAAGGCATCGGACCACGCGGTCTGTTTTTGCATCTCGGCCAGTTGTTTCTCATAGAACGCCACCTGCGCGGCACTCTCGTTGATCGAGCCTGAGCGGGTCAGAAACTGCCCGGTGCTGTCGCGTGCCTGTACCAGCAGCGGGTTGGGTGACGCGTCGCCCACTTCGGCGGCCAGAGGTTGGCTGTTGGTCAGTTCGATCTCGGCGTAGTTCTTTTCCAGCGTCAGCAGGTTGAGGGTGATGTTGCCGTCGGTGCGTTTATGGCCCACGTCTTGTTTGGTCAGGTCGAATGTCAGCACCTTGCCCGGGGTGATCACCTCCACCGCACCCTTGAGGCTGATGGGTTGTGGCTGGCTCTTGTTTTCCGTCTCAATGCCTTCGATAAACGGGTAGGTCACCGTCAGATCGTCGGGGTTGGTCAGGTTGGAGCTGCTGGGGCTCAGTTGAATGCCGGGGTCGGTTTCTGACCATTCCGGCTGGAAGGGAATGACTTTATTGTTGCTCAGGGTGACCGACTGCCATTCCAGGCCATGGGGGAAGGGGAACTGGTCCGGGGCGTTGAAGTTGAACGGGAAGACCGGCTGCAAATCCGTCAGGTAGTCGGAATGCGAGGTTTTGCGCAGCACGAAAAGGCCGTTGATGTAGGTATCCACCAGCGCTTGGGGCGTAGGGTAATGCTTAAGCAGGGCCAGGCTGTTTTCGCCGTATTCGGCTTCGATGGGCTTGCTGGCGAGCTTGACGCGCGCGCGCTCCAGCAACAGCAGCGAGCCGCCCAGGTCCGCAATCGCATCGCGCAGCTTGGGGTCCTGGATGCTGTCCAGGGACTGTTCGAACTTTGTGGTTTTCTCTTCGAGGGTCGCCTGCTTCTGCTCTTCTTTGGGGGAGCAGCCGCTGGCCATCAGCAACGCCGCGCACAGGCCGAGAGCGGCCAAAGGGGATCGCACATCCATCATCTGAGTCTTCCTGTCCGACATCATCGAGCCGAGTGAATGGTCTCGACACTAGCAGAAAAATTCTCTTACAGATGCCACTTGGGTCAGTTTTCTCGCGGTGACAGGTGCCCGGTGGCGGCTGGTATACTCGTCGCCATTTTTAGCCAAGCTGTGTGAGATTCAATGGAACGTTTTATCGAAAATGCTATGTACGCCTCGCGTTGGCTGCTGGCGCCCATTTATTTCGGCTTGTCCCTGGGATTGCTGGCGCTGGCGCTGAAATTTTTCCAGGAAGTGATTCACCTGTTGCCAAGCGTGTTCTCGATGGCCGAATCCGAGCTGATCCTGGTACTGCTGTCGCTGATCGACATGGCTTTGGTGGGCGGCTTGCTGGTGATGGTGATGATTTCCGGCTACGAGAACTTTGTCTCGCAGTTGGATATCGATGAAAGCAAAGAAAAGCTCAACTGGCTGGGCACCATGGATTCTTCATCGCTGAAGATGAAAGTGGCGGCCTCCATCGTAGCGATTTCGTCCATCCACTTGCTGCGCATCTTCATGGACGCCAAGAACGTCGATCCACAGCACCTGATGTGGTACGTGATCATTCACATGACGTTCGTTATCTCGGCGTTTGCCATGGGCTACCTCGACAAGGTCACCAAGCACTGATACGCCGCGCCAGCCTTACTGTCCCACAAAATAGTAAGGCTGGCGGTTGACCGCCATTTGCTTGATCACCGTAACCTTTTCGTTCAATCGGTCGGTGTGGTCCGTCAACGCAACGTTGCCGGGCTTGGCGCTGAGGAAGGCGCGCAGTTCGGCTTCGGTGTTCAGGATCGGCAAGTAGGCCTGCAGGTAGAACACGCTGGCGCCGTCGATGCGCTCGTTGGGTTGGTACATCGCCACCGTCCTGCCCTCGTCTTGCAGGGCCTGGATCTGGCTGATCACCGGTACGAATGATTGGCGCACATCGGCTTTAGGCGCGAACCAGAACGCCGCGCTCAGATAGCAGGCGATGGCCAGCGCGAAAACCCCGCCAATAATGCGCCGGTGATAACGGTACAGCCCCGGCTTATGGTCTTTGGCCCACTCCAGCAACACCCGCGCATACTCGGCGGCCAATACCGCCGCGGCTGGTGTCAGCGCCATCAAGTACACCGTGCGTTTACTGGAAGCCAGGGTCAGCAGGGTGAACTGCGCCACCAGCCACACACTGAAAAATAGACGATAACGGTTCTGCATCAGGCTTTTACGGAAGTGCCACAAGCCCAGGTACACCAGGATGTTCCAGGGCAGGAAGGCCTCGGGCAGTTTGGCGAGGTAATAGTAAAACGGCTCGTAATGCCCGGCTTCTACGAACGACCCACTGAAGCGCCCGACGCTATTGGTCCATAACACCTCACCCACCGCCTGCATCCCACCGCGCTGAAACAGAAACCCCAGCCAGATCAGCAACGGCACCAAGGCCAACAACGTGAACAGCGCCGGCTTGAGCCAATCGCCCAGCCGCAGGCGCTTATCCATCAGGCTGGTGCAAAGCAGGTACACAAAAATCACAATGCCCGGCATCGCCAGGCCCAACACGCCCTTGCTCAGGGTGGCGATGACCATCCCGGCGGTAAACAACGCCCAGGCCCACACACTGGAGCCTTCACGTTCAGGCCGTACCGCCTGGTAAAACCCCAGCAGGGCAGCGGTGACCCCGAGGCTGAGCAACGAATCCTCACCCACACCCCGCACATTGCCCCAATAACTGGCCATGGTCGCCAGGATCAGCGCAGCGCTGAACGCCAGCGTCTGCGGCCGCCCAAACCGACGCAGCATCCCGTACAACAGCATCACACTGAACAGCCCGGCAAACGCCGACGCCAGGCGCACCGCCCCGGTGCTGGCGCCAAACAGGCGAATCGCCCCGGCGTCCAGCCACAGGCTCAGGGGCGGTTTTTCCAGGAAGGGTTCACGAAACAGACGCGGCACCACCCAGTCATTGTCCAGGTGCATCGCCATGGCGATCCCGGACACCCGGGCCTCGGTGGAGCCTTGCAACTCGTGGTTGCCGAGGGCGAAGAAGAACAGCAGAGCAGCAAGCAAGAGCAGCAGGGGAGCGGGGCGCGTCATGGAGTCTGGCTACCGAGGCATGAGACCGATCGGGCGTCCGGTCATGGGTAATCAGGGAGTATACGAGCGCGATTCTTAACCTTTGGTGAACGGCCGTGGGTTTTTTCTCCGGCGCGTCAAGGTAGTTTCAAGCTTGGCACTGCCGCTTTGCCTTGAGCGGTCAGCACCGGCTCCAACTGCTCCCAGGTGAAGGCCAAGTCGTTGTCGCAACCGTCACCATTGGCCGGTGTCGAGAGTTGCAGGCCCTGGGTGTTGAAGCTGAGGTGAAAGATGGAGTAATCGGTGATCGCGGGGCAGCCCTCGTCGGTGGTGGTTTGCTTGGCCAGCCAAGTGCTGAAGGCGGCCGGCAGCTTCAAATGGCCGGAATAGGCGTCATGCCATTGCTGATGGCCGCCGAGCCAGGTCCATGGGTCCACACTCTCGCCGGTTTGCAGGTTCCAGGAGTGCAGACCCCAACTGATGCCCATGGCGCCTTGGCCTGCGGCCCAGCGGTAGAACCGCACGGTGAGAAATTGCGATGACCAATAGGCGGGCTCAACCTCGATTTCACTGGTATAGACCGAGCCGTTTCGACCCAGGTATTCACGCCGTTCATAAAAATAGTCGGTTAGATCTTCGTCATTGACGGCCAACGCGGCGAGTTGCTGGTTGATCTTCTGCACCGCCGGGCCGTCACCCTCCAGCTTGAGCGTGACGCGGGGGCCTTGGGTCTTGAGCTGGTAGGTGTGGTTTTTGAACGTCTTCTTCTCGCTCTTGATCGGCAGCGGCGCGGCTTCCATGGGCGCGTTATAGGCATCGCTGCCGCAGCCGCCCGTGCCAATGCGGCGCAGGGCCAGTGGCAGCGGCGTGCCGCCATCGGTTTTGCTCCAGGCACCCGAAAGGGTATCGCCCTGAGGTTTTTGCAGGGCCCAGAAACCGGTATTTCCTTCCTCCACCCACGGGGCGTTGTCGTTGGCCTGGGTCAGCTGAATCGGGGTACGGATGCGCTGGTAGTAATAGCTGCCATGCTCCCCGTCGGCGCCGTTGAAACACACGGTGATAGCGGACTTGCCCAAAGTACCCTGCCAAACCCCGTCCAACTCGGCAGCGCTGGCAAGTAAAGGCATGACGGAGAGGGCGATGACGGCGAAGGGCTTGAACACGGGTATCTGACTTCCGGTTGTCTGATAAAGGCCGTCAGGGTAATGGGAAGTGTGAGGGGATGCCAGGGGGCGAGATGCGCTGAGGCGTCTCGCCCGTTTGCGTGTTTTAGGGTTGTGGCGGATGGGTAGTGAATGGCTGGGTGTTCAAGACTCGTTCTACCAGTAGCTCACCCAGAACGATCAATTGTTGGGCTGCCAGCAACTTGTGGCGGTGCGCGCCTTCGAGTTCGAAAGCCAGGTCGGTGGTCATCGCGTTGAGAGAGGCGAGGGTTTCGCTGGCTTGGATTAGCAGGGTTTCGGGGTGGATGTTTTCGGCGAGGGTGAAGAGGGTGGTTGGGGGATTGGGGGTGATTTTTTTCATGATGAAGCTCCCACACTGTTTAAGGAGCTGCCTCCCCCCTGCTGTCAAACAGGAATAGGTGGCAGCTGTACGCGGGTTGACAGACCGGAAGTGTAGGAACCCGGCGCACCCGAAGATGCCCCACGCACAGCCGCCATGAACGGAGCGGAATGCGTAAGCATGCCGCCTTATCACGGGGTGTGAAAGGTTACACTTTTCGGCCTGTCAAAGCCGGACGCTGATCATCAGCGACGCAGAGAAGTTAGCGTTGTGAAGGGGGTTGCGCCAGTTCACCAACAGTGCGGCAACTTGAGGGAAAATTCCGAAGCTCGGCCCTGCGGGGGTCGAGCCTGGATTCATGATTATTTCTGGTGTGTTTTTGCCAGGCGAAAAAAAGCTCAGGACTGCGGGGCAGGTTCTAACAATTGCCTGCGCGCTGTACTGAGCTGGTAGAGGGGTTTGTTCAGTCGCTGCCCGAGTGTCAAGGACGAGATGGGGCTATCGTCGAGCTTGACGCTGCCATAGCGGCAACAGTTGCAGGTTATTCGCGACAGGTGATTTTGACCAGTTCACCAACAGCGCGGCATGTTGCGGGAAAATTCCGAAGCGCTGCCCTGGCGACTTTCTTCCTTCCGGAATTCAGGTCTCCAGCGCCAGCATTCTTTCCAGCCGAAAACCTCTGCTAAAAGCTCCAGTCCTCAGCCCGAACCAACTGGCAGAACGGCCCATTGAGCGTGGAATTGTGATGAGCCACGATGGCCTCGGCTTTCATCAACGGCGTGTCGGAGCAGGTATGACCGTCGGCGATAAGCACCGCATCGAAGCCAAGATCACGCGCGGCACGGCAGGTGCTGTCGACGCAGTATTGCGTTTTCATCCCAGTGACCACCACGCCGGTCGCGCCGCTGGAGCGCAGATTGTCAGCCAGGTCAGTCATTGCAAAAGCGTTAGGCCGGCGCTTTTCGAACACCACTTCCCCACCCAGTAACTTCAGTTCCTCTGCAATCAGCGTAAGCGGGCTGCCCGACTCGATTGGCGAGCCAGCGGGGCCGATGTGACGCGCGAGAAAAATCGGCGCGCCTGCGCTGCGGGCCTTGTCCATCAGGGTATTGAGGGTTTCCAACAGCCCGTCGCAGCGCCAGGGTTTTTCCGGGCCGTGGATGAGTCCGACTTGGATATCGAGTATCAAGAGGGCGTACATAGGTGCATCTCCTTGCGTGTGAACCAGCGACACAAGGCATAAAAAAGGCCCTGTCCATCGCTGGCGGGCCTTTGAAGTTCGTTGGTTATTGGCTCACGACACCTCGCACGCTCCGCTTGAAGCGGTCGTGGTGGTGGTTGTCGAGGTGAGGCAATGGGTACTCATGAGCTGACACTAGCAATATCGCCGCCGGCTGGCAACACAACGTCCAATGTCGCCTCAGTGCGCAAAACAGTCGTGTGAGTTCAAGTTACCAGCGCCCACCTATCGCATGCTTGAGTTCAAACGCTGGCATAAAGGAGGCCACGCTGATGCAATCCCAGGAAAAGGACCTGTCTCTTGTTAAGCACCTCTCGCTCAGCAGCGACGAAATCGAAGCATTTCGTCGCCAGGGGTTTATCAAGCTCAAAGGCTTCTTATCTGAGCACGCCATTCAATCCTTGAAGCAGGCGGCCCGTTCAAAAGTGATCTCTGCACGGGAGTCGAAGTCCGCCTACGGGGACTCCTTCAGCCGGTTGACCTACGATCTGGGGACAACCGATGCGGTGAAAAACATCTATTCCTCGATCGCTTTCAGGACGGCCTTGGTGACGTTAATCGGGCATCCGCTGATCATGACCGAGTCCCAGAGTTTCGAGCTTACCCCGCATAAAGAGGGTTTTGCCTGGCACTACGATTCCCTGAGTTTCAGGTACGTCCGCCCTCAGGACGCCGCCTTCAGCGTGTGGATCCCGTTGGATCCTATCGACAATTCAGGCCAGGGCGGGGGCATGGCTTATCTAGCCGAAGACATCTATAGCGCGAAGGCGAATTTCCAGATGGCCAGCCTGCTTTCCAAACGAATGGTTGCCGGCGTTGCCGTGGAGGATTTTTCCGCGCATTTGAGAGCTGTGTTCCAAACGCCCAGCCTGCTCACCGATCTGTTTGAAGCGTATAAAACCCAGGACGATTTTGCATTGGGCGACGTACTGCTGTTCACCAAATCGATGTGGCACCGCTCTGAACCGCTCTTGCCAGGGCCGCTCGCGACTCGACTGGCGGTGACCATGCGTTTTCTCGATTGGCGTTCACGATTGGACAAAACGATGTTCGAAGGCGAGTCTGAAAGCGGTGGCGGCGTAGGAATGGGGGTCAACTGGGGCAGGCCGACCCAGACCGCCTATGGCTCGCAATTTATCGACATCAATGACGGCGAGGAAATTCGCACTTCCACGTATTGTGGGCCTGTCATCTGATGTCCCCGCAAAGGTTGCCTGCTGAGGAGCGCTAATGACCAGATCCTACGCGCTGGGGGTGGCAGCTGCGGTATTTGCCACCTTCAGCTGGGCGCTTAATTTTCTGTCGCCCTACATGATGGGCGCGTTCGGTCCGATTGACTTCATTACCCTGCGGTTCATCGTGTCCGGCTGCATCGGCCTGGTGATGCTGCGTATCTATTGGCCTGGCGACCCTGCTTTAAGCAGGCGCTCAATCCTCAACGCCGGGCTACTTGGCGTGCTTGGCTATGCGGTGTACATCGGTTGCATCATGGGCAGCGTGCTCAATGGCGGCGCTATCATCGCACCGGCATTCCTCAGCGCTACACCGGTCATCATTGCGGTCGCGGGCAATATGATCGAGCGCACCACCACCTGGAGCAGCCTCGCTGTCCCCATCATCCTGGCGGTTTGCGGGTTGGTCGCGGCAAACTATGGCACCTTGGTCGGGGTTTTAGACAATGACCTGACCTCCTACCTGGTCGCGGTCAGCTACGCCGTGGGTGCGGTGCTGACTTGGCTGATGTTCAGCATACTCAACCAGAAGATGCTGGCGAAAATCCCCAAGGTACACGCAGGCCTATGGACCGGCCTGATGATGGTTGGCGCCGGTCTGAGCGTGGTCGTGTTCGTGCCGTTCGGGCTCGTATTGGACCTGTACACCTACCCGCACCTGGACCTGCACATGGGCAACACCCTGCCGGTGCTGGCTGCCGCAACGGCGCTGGCCTGTGTTGCCTCCGTTGGCGGCGCATGGGCCTGGAATTTTGCCAGCCAAAGGCTACCGATGGCCCTGTCCGGGCAGCTTATTTCAGTGGAAACCATATTCGCAGTCGCCTTTGGGCTGATCGCCGAGCAGCGCTTGCCTACCGGTCTTGAGGTTCTGGGGATCGTTGGGCTGTTGGCAGGTGCTTCGATTGCGGTGAGGGTGATGGCTCAGGGGGATCGCGAGGGGGTGAAGGTGCAGGTTTGACTGATTGAGTCGGCGGGTAGGTATGACCAATAGCGGATTTACAGGCACAAAAAAGACGTTCAAGGACGTCTTGCTCTGTTGAAGTGGTGGGTCGGGGTAATTTGAATAGGCTTACTACTTTTTTGGCCTTACGTAGGCGAACTACAGCGCTGATCAGAACTTAACCAACCTGAAACGATAGGCCACCAACAGGACCGTTGGCCAGAACAGTGTATTGACTATGTCATGGAGACTCGCGGCCCACCGCCAGTATCCCAAGCTCGCCTTATCATCCATCAGATCGAACAGCTCGATGAGGCTCGCCCCCGCTAACACGACCAGCCAGCTGCTGAAGGAACCCAGGGATTTTCGAGTGATGCAGCTGGCAGCGATCAGCAGTGCCAGACCTACATAAATATGCAAGGCATCCCTTGAGAGGCCGGTGGCTGAAATAATCCCGAGCTTGAGTGATTGCAGTGTGGACGTGTCCATGAGCGTTTGCTCGTTTGTCGGGGCTCAGGCCCACGGTAGTTACCGCGGTTTTGATTGGTTGTCACGCTCAATAGCCGCGCCTGGAAGCCCTTTCGTTTCAAGGCCATATTGGCTGTCTGGCCTGGGGATAGTTCTCAGCGCTGACCTAACTGCCCCAAAGTGGTGGCAGTTCACAACCTAAAGTGAACGCTCCGGGAGGGGTGTGGATGGTAGACTTGCGGTTTGCCCGTACTCCAAGGAGTTATTGCGTGAACACGGAAAATCATTCCCAGACGGCCGCGTTTCTATGGTCCATTGCCGATCTGCTGCGCGGTGACTTTAAGCAATCGCAATATGGCCGCATCATTCTGCCATTCACCCTGTTGCGGCGGATGGAGTGTGTTCTGGCGCCAACCAAAGATGCCGTGGTTCACGAGTTCTATGCTCAGGAAGGCCGCCCGGACAGCGTGCGGGATATGTATATGCTGCGGGCCGCAGGTGGTCATCAGTTCTTCAACGCATCTTCGCTGACCCTCGGCACGTTGTCCGACACGCAGACAGCCTCCGACTTGATGAGCTATGTTCAGGCGTTCAGTAAGGACGCCCGCGAGATCTTTGAACACTTCCACTTCGAAGATTTCGTTCAGCAACTTGAGAGCGCTAATTTGCTGTATCAAGTGGTGCAGCGTTTCGCCGCTACCGACCTCAGCCCTGAGTTCATCAGCAACTTCGGCATGGGCATCATCTTCGAAGAGTTGATCCGCAAGTTTGCGGAAAGCTCCAATGAAACCGCCGGGGAGCACTTCACCCCGCGCGATATCGTGCACCTCACAACCTCGTTGGTGATCACCAATCAGGACCACAAGCTCGCGCCTAATAGCATCGTCACCATTTATGACCCAACCGCCGGCACCGGCGGCTTTCTGTCCGAGGGCGATGAGTACATCCAGTCCATCAGCGAGAAGGTCAGCGTGTCGCTACACGGCCAGGAGCTCAACCCTGAGTCCTACGCCATCTGCAAGGCGGACATGCTGATCAAGGGCCAGGATGTAGCCAGCATCAAGCTCGGCAACACCCTGTCCAACGACCAATTGGCCGACAAGCGCTTCGACTTTATGCTCAGCAACCCGCCGTTTGGCGTGGAATGGAAGAAGGTGCAAAAGCAGATCACCGACGAGCACAGCCACAAAGGCTTCGACGGCCGCTTTGGCCCCGGCCTGCCACGGGTGTCCGACGGTTCGCTGCTGTTCCTTATGCACCTGGTCAGCAAGATGCGTGACCCGCGCGATGGTGGATCGCGCATCGGCATCATCCTCAACGGCTCGCCGCTGTTTACCGGCGGCGCGGGTTCTGGTGAGTCGGAGATTCGCCGCTACCTGCTGCAAAACGATCTGGTCGAAGCCATAGTCGCTCTGCCGACGGACATGTTTTACAACACCGGCATCGCCACTTATGTGTGGATACTCAGTAACCACAAAGCCGCTGCGCGCCAGGGCAAGGTCCAGTTGATCGACGGCAGCCAGCACTACGCCAAAATGCGCAAGTCACTGGGCAGCAAGCGCCAGTACATCACCGAGGATCAAATCAGCGAGCTGGTGCGCCTGTATGGTAGCTTTGAGCAATCCGCACAGAGCAAGATCTTCCCCATCGACGCCTTCGGCTACCGCCGTATCACCGTCGAACGCCCGCTGCGCCTGAACTTCCAAGCCAGCGCCGAACGCATCGCTAAAGTGCTGGAAGAAAAAGCCCTGCAGAAGCTTGACGGCGCCGCTCAGCAGCAACTCATTGCTGCCCTGCAAGCGATGGACGCAAGCCAGTTGCACCGTAACCGCGAGCAGTTCAGCAAGCTGTTGAAAAAGGCCCTCACTGCGCACAGCGTCAGCCTAAGCACGCCGGAACTCAAAGCCCTGATGAGCGCCCTGAGCGAGCGCGACCCCGAGGCGGATATCTGCATGACCAAGGGCCAACCGGAAGCGGACGCTGGCCTGCGCGATAACGAGAACGTGCCGCTGGGCGAGCCGGTGTACGATTACTTTCAGCGTGAAGTCATCCCCCATGTGCCGGATGCCTGGATCGACGAGAGCAAAACCGATGCGCTGGACGGCGAAGTCGGCATCGTCGGTTTCGAGATTCCGTTTAATCGCCACTTCTACGTGTTCCAGCCGCCGCGCCCACTGACCGAGATCGATCGCGACCTGAAGGCCTGCACCGACCGCATCAAGCAGATGATTGAGGGGCTGTCGGCATGACATTTCCAGCGTATTCAGAGTACAAGGAGTCTGGTGATGAGTGGTTGGGAAAAGTGCCGGAGCATTGGCAGGCTCTTGCACTATCCCGAGTGCTTGCAGCACCTGTTACCGATGGTCCACACACTACGCCAGAATTTTTAGATGATGGAGTCCCGTTTCTTTCAGTCGATGGTATTAAAGATGGAAAGCTCTATTTTGAAGGGTGTCGCTACGTCTCTTTTGAAGATCATAAAGAGTTTAGTAAGAAAGCAGCCCCAAAATATAACGATCTCCTTATGGGTAAAGCCGCATCCATCGGCAAAATTGCAAGAGTTACAGAAAATGTTGAATTTAGCATTTGGTCCCCTCTAGCACTTATCAGGGTCAATGAGGGCCAGTGCAGTCCGGAGTTCTTGGAGTTTTGCTTAGGGTCATTGGAGCTTCAACATCAGGTTCTGCTGGCATCAAATAGCAATACTCAACTCAATATCGGAATGAAGGATATTCCAAAGCTAAGAATTCCATTGCCTGATTTGCAAGAACAAACTCAAATCGCCCGCTTCCTTGGCCACGAAACCGCCCGCATCGATGCGCTGATTGAAGAGCAGCAGCGACTGATCGAGTTGCTCAAGGAAAAGCGTCAGGCCGTGATCTCCCACGGCGTCACCAAAGGCCTCGACCCCACGGTGCCGATGAAAGACTCCGGCGTGGAGTGGCTAGGTGAGGTGCCGGCGCATTGGCAGGTGTCCAAACTAAGTTTTCGCTATTCCGTTGAGCTTGGAAAAATGCTTGATGAAAAGAAAAACACTGGAATTAACCCTTTGCCGTATCTAAGGAATCAAGATGTTCAGTGGGGGCGCATTAATATCCACGGCCTCCCATTGATCGATATTGAACCAAGTGAATATGAGCGATATACCGTAAGGCTTGGTGATCTACTTGTTTGTGAAGGAGGAGATGTAGGGCGTGCTGCAATCTGGCGGCATAAGGGCAACAAAATTGGCTATCAGAAGGCATTGCACCGACTTCGTCCAGAGTCTCCAAATAAAGATACCGCAGAGTTTTTTTTCTTTAGTTTGATGGCAGTAAAAGCATTGGGTGTGTTTGAAGAGTCTGATACGAAAGCAACTATCTCTCACCTTCCTGCGGAGAAGTTTAGGCAGTACAGATTTGCGTTTCCTCCTATCGAGGACCAGCAAGAAATTGCTTCTGCACTTAGAGAAATGTACAAGCGTTCAAGTGAGACCATTTCTTATGCTGAAAACACGATAACGCTTCTCCAAGAACGCCGTTCCGCTCTAATCTCCGCCGCCGTCACCGGCAAAATCGACGTACGCTGCTGGCAGCCACCCGCCAGCGCGCAAGCACCCGTATTAGAAGCAGAGGCCGTATAAATGGCGGACAGCAAGGAAGCACAGTTTCAACAAGACATCATCGACGCCCTGGTCGCACAAGGTTGGCTAGTCGGCACGGCGAGAGGCTACGACCGGCGCTCGGCGCTGTATACCGAGGATGTGCTGGGCTACTTCAAGGAGGCCTGGCCGGAGCGCTGGGACAAGTTCGTCAAGGCCAACCCGAACAACCCGGATGATGTACTGGTGCAAAAGCTTGTACGCGAGTTGGAACAGAGCGGCACGCTGGATGTGCTGCGCCACGGCTTTAAGCTGCCGGCGGTGAAGGTGGAGCTGTGCAGCTTTCAGCCCGACCACGGCATGAACCCGGATACCTTGAAGCGTTACCAGTGTAACCGCCTGCGCGTGGTGTCGGAGGTGTCCTACTCGCCGCATGCGCGTGAGGCTGGCAGCGGTGGGCAGAGCTACAACCCACGGTTGGACTTGGTGCTGTTCGTCAACGGCATCCCCACCGCCACACTAGAGCTGAAAAGCGAGTTCAAGCAGTCGGTGGAGAACGCCAAGCGCCAGTACCGCAATGACCGCCCAGTAAAAGACCCGCTAACGCGCAAACCTGAGCCACTGCTGACATTCAAACGCGGTGCGTTAGTGCACTTTGCTGTGGGCCAGAACGAAGTGGCTATGACCACCAAACTGTCGGGTAAAGACACTTTCTTCTTGCCGTTTAACCTTGGCAGCGCAGAGGGCGGCGCAGGTAACCCGATGCCTGAGGACGACAGGCAATACGCCACCTGCTACCTGTGGCAACGTCTGTTGCAGCCGGACGCCTGGCTCAAAGTGTTGGGCCGCTTTCTGCACTTGGACAAGAAAACCAGTGAAGGCTTCGACGGCACGCTGGTGACCAAGGAGACGATGATCTTCCCGCGTTTCCACCAATGGGAAGTGGTCAATAAGCTGATCCATACTACCCGCACCGAAGGGCCGGGCAAGCGATATTTGATTCAGCACAGCGCAGGCTCAGGCAAGTCCAACTCCATCGCCTGGACTGCGCATCAACTCGCCTCGCTGTACGACGATACCGGTCAACGCCTGTTCAATTCGGTGATCGTGGTCACCGACCGCACGGTGCTGGATAGCCAACTGCAAAACACCATCTACCAGTTCGAGCACGCCCAGGGCGTGGTCAAACCTATCAGTCGGGATGTCGGCAACCAAAGCAAATCCGAGCAACTGGCCGAGGCGCTTGCTGAGCAGACGCGCATCATCATCGTTACCATCCAGACCTTCCCGGCGTTGTTCGATGCGCTGGACAGATACCCCAAACTAGCCCGCGGGCGCTATGCCGTCATCGCCGACGAAGCGCATTCCTCGCAAACTGGCTCATCGGCCAGCAAGTTGAAACAGATTCTCGGCAGCGATGCTCTGGAGGCGGAAGAAGTCAGCGCTGAAGAGCTATTGGATGCTGCCGTCCAAGCTCGCCAACCTAATGAGCGCATCAGTTACTACGCCTTTACCGCCACCCCAAAAGCTAAAACCCTGGAACTGTTCGGTCGCCCGCCCGATCCCTCCCTGCCAGCGAGCACCAGCAACAAGCCTGAGCCGTTTCACCTGTACTCCATGCGCCAGGCCATCGAAGAGGGTTTTATCCTCGACGTGCTGCGCAACTACACCACCTACAGCACCGCCTGGAAGATCGCTCACCCGGATGGCGAAGACGACGAGGTGGACAGCAAAAAAGCCCGCATCAAGTTAGCGCGCTGGGTGCGTTTACACCCGTACAACATCAGTCAGAAGGTCGAGGTAATCGTCGAGCATTTCCGCGCTAACATCCGCGGTCTGCTCAATGGTCAAGCCAAGGCCATGGTAGTGACGAGCAGCCGTCAAGAAGCCGTCCGATATCAGTTGGCATTGAAAGCTTATGTTCAGCATATGGGCTACAACGATGTACACCCGCTGGTGGCGTTCTCTGGTAGCGTGTTGCCGGATGAGGTTATCCCCGAAGAAGTCACGGAAAATAGCAGCCTACTCAACGCGGGCCTGAATGGCCGCGACCTGGCGGACGCTTTCGACACCCAAGACTTCAACGTGATGATCGCGGCCAATAAGTACCAGACCGGCTTCGATCAGCCCAAGCTGTGCGCCATGTACGTGGACAAGAAACTGCAAGGCGTGGACTGCGTGCAAACTCTGTCACGGCTGAACCGCACCTTCGGTGAAAACAAGCAGACCTTCATCCTCGACTTCTTTAACGAGCCGCAGGATATTCTCGACGCCTTCTTACCGTACTACACCAAGGCCGAGCTGACCGACGTGACAGACCCGCAGATCATCTATGACCTGCAGAAGAGGCTCGATGCCGAAGGCATCTATCACTGGCAAGAGGTCGAAGCATTTGCCTTAGCCTTCTTCGATCCTAAGGCGCAAGCCAGCAAACTCAGTTATTACTGCGCGCCGGCCAAAGAGCGTTTTGCTAGGCGCTATGCCTTCTCGCTGGAATCTCGTCAGCAGGCGCTTGATTACAAACGAGCCGCCGAAGCCAATGGTGATAGCGCCGGCTTGAAAAAAGCCGAGCACGCATTGAAAGAAGCTGGCGAGCAGGTGGATCAGCTCGACCTGTTCCGCAAGAATCTGCAAAGCTTTGTGCGCCTATACGAGTTTCTATCACAGATCGTGCCTTACGAGGATCATGAACTAGAGCAGCTGTGCGTGTACGCGAAGCATCTGCACCCGCTACTGCGCGTAGATCGCCTGCTAGAAGACGACGTGGATGTGGGTGAGCTGCAACTGAGCCACTACCGCCTAAGCAAGCGCGCCGAACAAGTGCTGCGTCTGAACGAGGAAAGGGGCAAATACACCGTCAAACCCGGCAGTGACGTGGGGAGCGGTAAGCCGCATGATCCGGAGAAGAAGCGCTTATCCGAAATCATTGAGGCGCTGAACGATATCTTTGGCGCCGAAGTGAGCGACGATGACCAACTGCAGTTCCTAACCGGTATCGCCCAGCGCATCAGCCGTCAGGAAGATGTGATGGCCCAAGTGAACAATCATTCGGTTGATCAAGTGATGCATGGCCTGTTTCCCAAGCGCGTCCTCGACACCGTGCTGGACGCTATGACTGACCACGAAAAGCTGTCACTGGAAGTGCTGGATAACGAAACGAAGAGCCGCGCGTTTGCGCTGGTGATTTTGAAGATGCTCAAGACTGCGGCTTCCTTCGATGAGACTCGTGTCGGCGGGGCATAAAGCAGCCTGTAAGATTAAGGAGTCATAGTGGCAATTCCGGACTTTCAAAGTGTGATGCGTCCGGTGCTGAGCACCGTGCAGAACGGTGCGTCGCTGCCGCTCAATGAGCTGCGCGAGCGGGTGGCTGATCAGTTTCAACTGACCGAGGATGAACGCAAAGAGCGCCTACCTTCTGGTCATCAGACGGTGATCAACAATCGAGTGGGCTGGGCTCGCACCTATTTGAATAAGGCTGGCCTGCTGTGCATTCCAACCAAGGGCATGGTGCAAATTACCCCGCGTGGTCTCGATGCTTTGAGCAATGGTCCGCAGCGCATCACGGTGAGCTGGTTGAAGCAGTTCCCCGAGTTTGCAGACTTCCACACGGCCAAACCGCAACCAGTTGACGCTCCCTCCCCACTGAACGTTGGTGTTGCTGAAACCACGCCAGACGAGCAGTTGGCCGATGCCCATCAAGCCCTGATGCAGTCCCTGGCAGATGAGCTGCTGACGCAAGTCCGGCTAGGTACTCCCAGCTTCTTTGAGCAGTTGGTAGTCGATCTCATGATTGCTATGGGTTACGGCGGCTCGCGTAAAGAGGCGGGTAAGGCGACCCAAGCGACCAATGATGACGGTATCGACGGCATCATCAAAGAAGACAAGCTCGGCCTCGACGTGATCTATCTACAGGCCAAGCGCTGGGCCAATACGGTACATCGTCCAGAGATCGACAAGTTCATCGGCGCACTGACTCGCCAGCGTGCCCGTAAGGGCGTGTTCATCACCACCTCAGAGTTCTCCGAGGGTGCCCGCACTGCAGCGCTGGGGTTGGATATCAAAGTGGTATTGATCGACGGTGTTGAGCTGGCGCGATTGATGGTAGAGCACAACCTGGGCGTGAGCGTTAAGCAGGTGTATGAGGTGAAGCACATCGATAGCGATTATTTCGCTGGCGAGTGATTGGATTCCAGACACAAAAAAAGACGCCCATGGACGTCTTTAGATGTAAAAGTGGTGGGCCGGGGTAATTTGAATATGGCCTTTAACCTATTGATTTATAAGATTTATCTCGTAACATATTTTTGATTGGAATACCAAATGGAATACTGCGCGACACTTCCACCCTATTGTGCCTTAGCCAACCGATACATTTCGCAACTATAATGGGCAATAGCCCACCGCATCGGATGTACCGATGATATGCATGGCGTGGGATATTATCGTATTCCCCGCCCCCCACGAACTCACCCAGTTGCTTTTGGTCACGGGAGACTAGGTGAAGCTAGGGACCGTGTGGCGCAGAATAAAATTGCCGGGCCACACCGTGCACATAGGGCTTCTGACTAACACTAGCATCTGTCTGCGGGCTTAGTAGATTAAGTTTCGGCAACATAAAGAGTGCAGGCAACATGGCTCACGCGAACGTTGTCCCCGCATGCATGCGTATGAGACGAATCAAAAGCCCATTTTAGTGTGTGTGCTGTTGTTGGACCCACTTGTTTTGATGGCAGCTCAGAATTCATTACGGCTCGGACCTTGTTCATCAGGACAGACCCGTTCTCCTTTCGCATATAGACAACCATTAGGCCTCGTATTTCTCGTCCGGTCATGTACCCCAGAAGCTGTTTTACACCGCCTATATGGTATTGCGGACCGTCGTAAACTTTGGCTTCTCCTAAGATTCTACGTGAGATTCCCAAGCGATAGGATTCAAATGTTAGATCTGCATGGCCGTTTGAGTGTTGCTCCAAGCTGACAGATAGTCCGGGCACCATTATCGCTAGCCGTAATATTGTCGAAAGAGCGGGTTCATTAAGTGTTTGGAAAAGAGACTTGCTTTCTTCCATTCCAGCTAGCGACTTATTAAGTAGTGAGTCAAATGCAGCCTGAAATTCTTCATCGCTGAGGGAGGCGAACAAGTCTAGATGTTCGGGGGACTGCTGTCGAAGCTGGTCCGTTAAGTCGTAAAGAGATCCATTTCCTGAACTCATTGAATATTCGCCCGTGCCATTCGTGGACACCAAAAGACATCAATTTTTGAGGCCCAATTCTCCCACTCAGACTCAGGCATTGTTTTGTTTTTCCACCACGAAGATAACTTGTTTGCTACCTCTTCGGCTGGAATTTCAACTCCGTCATTGGAGCGCAATTTCATGTCTAAGAGCATAATATTGGGTGAGGCTAATAAGCCAACCACTGCAAATACGTCGGTTTGGCTCCATTCACCGTCTCTGATAATGTTATTAAGTTTCGCTAAGGTGAGGATCTCGTCTTCATTGTCACTAATGGCTTTCCAAATCTCTGTGTTGATCTGCTGCCACTTGACCGCATGATCTAGCTGAAGCTTTAGCAGATTACCGGATTCATGTTCGATGCGACTGAGGTGGGAGGAGGGTCCGGGAGAAGAAAAAAGCTGTTCTGGATCTCTCTCCTCTGTACTTAAAATAATTGACTGGCCGCTTGATACAATCCATTCCTCATAATCGGCCATCACAAGTTCTGCCCTTTTCATCAAGGGTTGTAATAAAACTTTGCGATCTGGGTGCACATAGATCTTTAGGTTCGTTGCGCTTGAGTCGAGTAGCTCTTTGAATTTGCTATAACGATCTTCCCAGGGAAAATCTGCGCCCTCAATTGCCATAGCTGACACCATTTTTCGGTGGATGTCATTGTTACGTTTTTTCCCCTCGGCATCGAGTACCTGAAATAGCGCCATTAAAAAAGATTTGAGCTTCTCAATAAGCACCAGTTTTTGTTGCTCTGTCAGCTGTAAAGCAGTTAATAAGTCGATGGCATCCAATGTTGCCATAAGAGCGTTAATAGAAAGTGGCATTCCTATCTCGCCCTTAGCCCTTCTTTCCTTTGATGGGGCTTCAGGCAATTCGTCCAGCCCCCAGCCAACCGCGTCCTCTACTAAGTCAATATCGAATACCGCGCCGACCCGGTCATCTTCCTCTCGGAGTAGGACTGACAAATGCTTGACTATCTGCTCGACAAAACTAGCGCGTTTTTCATCGGCGTGTTTAGTCAGTTCTTGTTTGTTGAAATCGAGAATACCCCAAAGTCTTTCGCGACTATGCAGCCAGGCGGAACCTAATTTACGAATTAAGGTGGCGTGCTGTGTATTATCTTTGACGAGACTGTTGAGGGCATCTGATAAGCTTATGGCACCTTCCTTATCCTTGCCGCCAGTTTGGGTACCTAAGTCAGTCGTGCTTTGGGTGAATAGTTCTTCCCCATTTCGACGTGCGGATCTGTGTGGGGTCAGGTAATTACCTTCCCTACCGAGACCGTTATAGCTAATGCACCAATTGCATCTCCGCGCTCGAAACCGCGTCGTAACAAATTTTCTTTAGCCAGACGACAAATTCGCTGGCGGCTTTTGAGGGGCGGTACACACTCACTTCATAGTGAAAGGATGGGGCACTACGAATCTTACCCACAGGGACCAACCGCCCGTCGGTCAGCCACGGTCGAGCGAAGGATGGCCGAGCAAGGACGACCCCTAGGCCATTCGCTGCTGCTTCCAACATGATGCCTAGGTCGAGCAATAGAGTTCCCTCATTAGGTTCTGGCAGATCCAGACTGGCCTCATTGAACCAAGGTCGCCAAGGCTCCAGTGGTGAACGTAGCAGAGGGATTCGAGAAATATCGTCAGGAAAATGCAGAGGTTTGAGTGTGTTCAGCAAATCTGGTGACGCGAGGGGCTGCAATCGCTCATTCAGAAGCCGGTATTCTGGCGCCACACTCGCGCTGTCGCCACTGATGTTGATATCCCAAGGCCCACGGATGCTGCACGCTAGAGGTGCTGAAAGTTCAAGTTGTAGATCTATATGCGGATGTGTCGCACTGTATTCTGAAAGGCGAGGAACTAGAATCTGACGAGCGAACGTAGGGGGGCTGGAAATGCTGAGTCGTTGCTTCCGCTGGGTCAACCGGCTATGCATTGGTATTGCGAGCAGTTGTTCTAATATTGGTATGATCTGCTCAAGGTATGCTTGGCCGTGGGGGGTAATTGTGAGGGTACCGCCGCTGCGATTAAACAGTGAGACACCGAGACGTTGCTCTAACCCCGATATTCTCTTTCTGAGCGCGCTACTGGTTACCGATAGTGACTCAGCCGCGCTATCAAAACTCTTCTTTTGCACGGCAGCTTCGAATGCCAGTAGGGCATCTATAGAAGGCAGACGATAGTCTTTGATTCTGCTCATTTAGTCCCCTTGCTTAATCCTTCCCGAGCTAGCTGGGCCAAACTGCCTAAGCGTCAACAGCCTCATTGAGATGAAACCCAAGCATCATTCTGTATCTCTATGGCCCTCCACATCATCCTTGTTTTAGGGAATCCAATGAAATTAAGGGGTGCGGTGGCATGGGGCCTACTCCGCTCACCTTATGTAAATCTTAGCATGGTTGTGCTGATCCATTTATGACTCTTAGGTAAGCGGCCAGCGAACACACCTTCAGAAATCCGGAATTAAGGGCGATGGTGTCCGCCTATTTTTAAGCGGACGCGATCACCCTTATCGCCAGGATTTCCATGCGCCAACGAAGCTCCTATCCCAAACCCTTCAAGGCCCAGGTCGTGCAGGAATGCCTGAAACCCGGTGCCTCAGTTTCCAGCGTCGCCATCAGCCACGGCATCAATGCCAACGTGATTCGCAAGTGGCTGCCGATTTACCGTGATAAACCTGTCGCGCCACTTCCCGCGTTTGTACCGCTGCAACCGATGCCTAAACGGCAAGCTGATGAGGCCGTGGTCATCGCACTGTCGCTGGCCGATAAATCCATCACGGTCAAATGGCCCATCTCCGACCCGGACGGCTGCGCACGTTTTATCCGCAGCCTCTCGCAATGATACGCATCGACGCCATCTGGCTAGCCACCGAGCCCATGGACATGCGCGCCGGCACCGAAACTGCGTTGGCCCGCGTGGTCGCTGTGTTCGGTGCGGCGAAGCCGCACTGCGCTTATCTGTTCGCCAACCGCCGGGCCAACCGGATGAAGGTGCTGGTGCACGATGGCGTGGGCATCTGGCTTGCCGCGAGGCGTTTGAACCAAGGCAAGTTTCACTGGCCTGGCGCTCATCGCGGCTTGGAAGTCGGGCTCGACGCTGAACAACTTCAAGCGCTGCTGCTCGGTTTGCCATGGCAGCGAGTTGGCGCTAACGGCGCAATTTAGGTGGACACCGTCGCCTCAAGCGAGAGTGTCAGGAAGGTGTGTTGCCCGGACGGTTAGTGCGCCAGTTAAAGCTGGCGGAGGATAGTCGATGAAAGTTCGATACTGGTAAGAAATGGCGAATCAACCAGACCCCGAGTCATGCATGTTGCACCGTGAGGTGCAGGGTGAAGCGTTGACAGGGGAAACCGATGGGCCAGCCATTGAGCCGCGTAATCAGGAATTCGGGATGCCGATGCTGTTAACCGAAGCAGAAGGCAATACGGAGCATGGCGTTATACGCCAGTCATGCTCTGATCCCGCGCGGTCGGAGACCCTGTGCACGTCGGGAAGTCCTTCGCACAGAAACTGGGAGATCTCAGCGGTGCCCGGTGCGCAAGCATCGGGCGGAGCAGGAAAGGCCAAAAGCCGTAACCCTGCTGTCCACGTCGCTGAGAAGTCGGATACGTCCGTAGTACCTGAGAAGCCATCGAACAAAGGGCCTGGCCCGGCGGAGATAGTGGAGGAAAGGGACGTAGCCAAGGGAAATACTGACATGCCCCCCGCGTCCCGGACACTGAGCCGGATCAGTTGCGCGTTGATGGGACTTGAAGGTGTACGTGAAGCCGCCCGAAGGAACAAGGGCTTGCAGTTCACGGCATTGCTGCACCACATCACCCCGCAATTATTGGCGCAGAGCTTTTATGCGCTTCGCCGCGATGCGGCGGTGGGCGTGGATGGTATGTCGTGGCGAGAATATGAGGAAGGTCTTCTTCAGCGGGTGACCGATTTGCACGGAAGGCTTCACAGTGGAGCCTATCGGGCAACGCCGTCGCGGCGGGTCTATATCCCCAAAGCCGACGGCAGGCAGCGTCCGCTGGGCATTGCCTCTCTTGAGGACAAGATCGTACAGCAGGCGGTTGTTACCGTTTTGAATACGATCTATGAAGAAGACTTTCTAGGATTCTCGTATGGGTTTCGGCCGGGACGTAGCCAGCACGATGCTCTGGATGCGCTGACGGTCGCGCTCAAGGGCCAGAAGGTGAACTGGATATTGGATGCGGATATCACGTCGTTCTTTGATGAGATCGACCATGAATGGATGCTGATGTTTCTGGGGAACCGGATTGCAGACCGGCGGATGCTCGGACTTATCTGCAAATGGCTTAAGGCGGGTGTTATGGAGGGTGGCCGTAGAGTAGCTGCGACCAAGGGGACGCCCCAAGGCGCAGTGATATCGCCGTTACTGGCGAATATCTATCTTCACTACGTGCTGGATCTATGGGCAAGGCAGTGGCGCCAGCGGCATGCCCGTGGCGATGTGATCGTTGTGCGCTATGCGGACGACAGCGTGGTGGGTTTCAGGACGCAATGGCAGGCTCAGCAGTTTCTGGTGCAGTTGCAGGAACGCCTGGCCAGGTTCGGTTTATCCCTCAACGCCTCGAAGACACGGCTAATTGAGTTTGGTCGTTTTGCTGCGAGAAATCGTAGGAAGCGAGGTTTAGGAAAACCGGAGACGTTTGATTTCCTGGGCTTCACACACTGCTGTAGTAGCAACAGAAGTGGTGGGTTCCAAATACTGCGGCTGACGGTCAAGAAGCGAATGCGTGCGACGCTGCTGGCTATTCGGGATGAGCTGAAACGCCGGCGGCATGAACCCATCCGGGCTCAAGGGCAATGGCTCACTCGGGTGGTGAGTGGTTACTTCAACTACCACGCGGTGCCGGGAAATCTGATACGTCTGGGTGGTTTTCGTCTGGCGGTATGCCGTCTATGGCGGCAAGCCCTCAAACGTCGCAGCCAGCGTAATCGGCTTCAATGGTCACGCTACGGACGCCTTGCTGACCTCTACATACCTAGACTCAGAAATGCACATCCTTACCCTGAGGATCGCTTCGCGTCACACACCCGAGGCAGGAGCCGTATGCGGTAGTTCCGCACGTACGGATCTGTGCGGGGGGCGGCAGGTAACTGCCGTCCCTACCGCGACCCCTAAATCGCCCTTGGCTTCACGCACTGTTGTAGTACCAACAGAAGCGGTGGTTTTCAAATACTGCGACTGACGATCAAGAAGCGAATGCGTGCGATGCTGCTGGCTATTCGGGATGAGCTGAAGCGCCGACGTCATGAGCCCATACGGGCTCATGGGCAATGGCTTGATCGGGTGGTCAGGGGTTACTTCCATTACCATGCGGTGCCGGGAAACCTGATACGTCTTGGTGGTTTTCGTTCAGCGGTCTGCCGTCTATGGCGGCAAGCCCTCAAACGGCGCAGCCAGCGTAATAGGCTTCAATGGTCACGCTACGGACGCTTTGCCGACCTCTACATACCTAGACTCAGAAATGCACATCCTTACCCTGAGGATCGCTTCGCGCCACATACTTGAGGCAGGAGCCGTATGCGGTAGTTCCGCAAGTACGGATCTGTGCGTGGGGGGGCAACTGCCACCCCTAATGCGACCCTTTGCAGCAACCATTTTGCGCATGATACATGCACTACCTCCGTGTTCGTCGACTAGTGTCGGCGTGCTAGCACAGGTTCGACAAGGCGAACAACGTCTCCATCATCATTGGAGTCCATTCAGTAATGCGGCGCGGCCACTCATGGGCGAGCTGCCAGTGAATACAACGTCCAAGCCTTGCTAGTAAGGGCAATTGTACCCGCGTATTTTGATCTTCTACCCCTAAGTTGGACGTCACCATTGGGGTGTGTCATGGCGGAATACACAGAGCAGGTGAAGCTTTCGGCTGTCAGGGATTAGGGATCATTGCTCTGAGAACGCAGGCCACAGATAGATAGCGCATCGACATAGGGCTGATGTTTTGTCGCCTCGAAAGTTGATCGCGGCATACCAGGCGTTCGGTGCTGTTGAGATTTGCCAAGCGCAGCGAGCAAATGAGCCCTAAGCAGACCAGCTTGCTCTATGACGTGATCGATATCGACATCCCGGCGCTTGAAGCATATCTTCAAGCCTTGCAAACAGTGTTGGCTCCCGCCGAGAAAAATCAAAATCCCAAATGCACTGCTTTAACGGCAAACTTTCCGCGCACGCGGATCCATCACGAACCGGGCAACACTCACAGCTAATGTGGCTGCGCACTCAAGCGTATCGGTGAGGATGTCAGCGAAGCAGCAGTATACGCCTGTATGGAGTTAGTACTATCGGAGTCAATCATTACAGCCGGAATTGTGACGCAAAACCGCAGGGCTTTCCTGGCCATTGTCGCCTCTCGAAACCTTGACAGCATTCCTGCCGTCAGTACCCTCTCTCCAGATCTACTTGATTAAGTAGTGGCCGCCCTTCAGTCAGGCGTACAACGTTGTCCGCCACCTGGTGAACGACGCTCACGTTGGACGCTGCGGAGGCCATATGTGGGGTGATCGTGATGCCAGGGCAGTACCAAAGCGGGCTGTTCTTGGGCAATGGCTCCACCTCGAAGACATCAAGCACCGCACTGTCCAGCTTTCCACTGAGCAGCGCTTCGGCCAGCGCCACGTACTCGATGTGAGCACCTCGACCACAGTTGATAACTGTGGCTTTATTGCTGACTAAACCTAAGGTTTGCTGGTTGAGGATCTGCTGGGTTTCAGAAGTCAGCGGCAGTAGATTGATTACACAATTGAGCCCGTCGAGAAACTTCGCCAACCCGGCACGCCCCGCAAAGCAGCGTACTTCGGGCAAATGCTTCAACTGCCGAGACCAGCCACGGACCGCGTACCCGGCTGCAGCCATATCCACAGCAACTGCGCTGCCTAGCGTACCTAGCCCCATCACGCCGATAGCGTAGTCTCTAGCTAGGACTTGCGGGGGAGTCTTCCACATCCGGGCGCTCTGCTGTTGCATGACCTTGCCGAAGCCTCGATGGTGTTGCAGTACCGCCCATCTCACATATTCAATCATGCCCTGACGCTGATCCGGGTCAACGATTCTACAGACATGGGCACGGCTAGAAACGTGCTCCAAGCCAAGGTGCTCCACCCCTGCACTGACGGAATGGATCAACCGCAGGCTGGGAAACCTTTCTACATAACCTGTGGGCGGATACCAGCAGGCAGCGACTTGAGCCTCGACAGAGCGAGGATCATCTGCGGCTACCGCTAGCAGATCGGGACACAATGCTGAAAAAGCTTCAAGCAACTCATCGACCACCTCGCTATCATTGGAGAGCACCACAACGGTCGTCATTTGTCCGCGCCTCGCTCGTAGCGTGCCTGTACCACGCTCTTTGTCACCAGAATCAAAAAGGTAATCGAGATCAGGATGACCGACAGCGCAGCCACGCTGGGGTTGACGTTATCCCTCAAACCTCCCCAGATCTGCTTGGGCAGCGTTACCACGTCCACGCTGGTGATAAACAGCGTTACGGCCACCTCTTCCCAACTCAGAGCGAAGCTAAGCAGCGCTGTTGCCGCTATACCAAACTTCAAGTTGGGTAGTATGACGTAACCAATGGTTTGCCACAGCGAGGCTCCCAGGTTCCTGGCAGCCATCTCGACCCGCCGATCCAGTTGCCCAAGAGAGACCATCATGGTGATTACGCCGAATGGCAACACCATGATGACGTGGGCAAGTGTTACGCCAAAGATCGAATCATAGCCAAATCCGTTATGGACGGAAGACATCGCCGTCTCCATGTAGTAAAGGATCATGGCAGAGATCACTGGTGGCATGATCATGGGTAGCATGGCAATTCCAATGCCCACGGTCGCCAACTTGGAGCGCATGTACCAAATGCTCAAGCTGAACGCCAGTACGAGTAAGCTCGCCAGTACACACGTCAATAGTCCGATGAGAAGGCTCTGACCAATACTGTGAAGCCATTGCTCATCACTAACCAGGGCCTGATAATGCCTGAGCGACCAGTTGCCGTCCGGCATGGACAGGAAACGCTTGCTGGTAAAGGAAACCGGGATCACCACCGCCAGAGGAAACAGCATGAAGACAATCGTGAGGACTGCCAGGATCTTGGTTTGCCCGGAGCTATTATAACTGCTCACATCATTTTCCCCCACTGAGCACTGAGCCGACCTTGACGTACTTGATCAGTATCCAGGACAAGAATCCCACCACCAGCAGTACTACAATACTCAACGCGGCACCCAAGCCCCAGTTCGAGGTCTGGAACATCTGCAGGAAGATGTATTCAGCGATCATGACCGTCTGGCCACCGCCCAGCAGGACGGGAATGATGAAAAAGCCGACTGCAAACACAAACACCATGATGAAGGCCCCAAGGACACCACTGATGGTCTGTGGAAAGAACACTTGCCAGAACGTACGTAGGCGGCCCGCCCCCAGCCCCCGAGCAGCGAGAACAATGCGCTGATCAACCCTCTGCAGGGCTTGCAGCAAGGGGAAGAATGCAAACGGTATCAGGAAGTGAACGGTCCCGATCATCACGCCCAGCTCGTTTCTGGTTAACTGCAGGGGGCCGTTTATTATGCCGGTCATCATCAATAAATCGTTGAGTGGACCGTTGCTTTTTAAGGCAATCAGCCAGCCAAAGGTGCGCACCAAGACTGAAAGCCAGAACGGCAGGAACACTCCGATCTCCACAAAAAAACGCCACCGTTTATTGCTGAACACCCATGTATACGCCAGTAGATAGCCAAGTACCGTCGCAATTATGCTAACCAGTAGGCAGATCCTGAGGGTTCTAAAGATCACATCGCGGATGTTGGCGTCCACGGCGATGCGAGCGTAGTTGTCCAGCCCGATCTCGGGCATCGACACACTCCACGTGACGACACCCAGAAAGGGGATCAGGTAAAAGGCGACTATTAATAGCGGAACCGGCCAGAACAGCCAGCCAATTCCCTTATTTGCGCGGACTGGTTTGTTCATCAGTTCCCGATCCTGCCTAGGTATTGGTCCAGCGTCGTACCATAGTTATCAACGTACCACTCAATATCGAGCCTGACTTGCTTGGCCAAGTTTTCCGGTGAGCCGCAATCCTTGGCCAGCCACTCGGCCGAGAGCAATTCAGCGCATTGAGGATTGGTGGTGCCGTTACCCATCAACTTTAAAAGCTCCACTTGCTTCTGAGGCGCCAAAGCCGAGTTGATGAATTGCATAGCGGGTGTTCTGTCGATGTCATCATGCTTGAGTACAGACCAGCTACTCGGAGTGATAAAAGCGTTGTCGTAGCTCCATTTGATACGGTCTTCGGAATCTTCGTTGATCAGCAAGGCACGGGTATTCCAGATGGCCCCCACACTGACTTCTCCTTCAACCATCAATTGCTGACTCTCAGCGCCAGAACTCCAGTAAGCCAATACATGGGGGTGCAGTTCGTCGAGCTTGCGCAATGCTCTGGCCACATCCAATGGGTACAGCTTGTCAGCCTTGATACCGTCGGCGATTAAGGCCGCCTCAAGCACGCCGTTCATCCACTTGTAGAGCGTGCGCTTACCTGGAAATTTTTCAATATTGAAAAAGTCAGCCCAAGTGGCTGGCCCCCGTGTACCAAACTTCTCACTGTCCCAGGCAATGACATAGCTGTATTGATAGCCTGCAACGCCATATTTGTTAGCTAGGCCAGACCCCACTAAGTTCTTGTCGACTACCATGTAGTCGATTGGCATCAAAATACCCTCCCGGCCCAATGTTTCCGAGGTGTAAGGCTCCGCGTCTACCAGGTCCCAGCTCGGGTTGCCGCTGGAGGCCTGAGTACGAATAGCGCCCTCAGTTGGACCACTGCCGTCGATTCTGATGTCGATGCCGGTTTCCTTGGTGAAGCTATCGGTAAATGCTTTCTTGTAGGCATTGATCGCGTCGCCACCCCAGTTCACCAGAATCAGAGGGTTGCCTGTTCCCCAGGAAATATTTCCGCGTATCGCCAGTGGAACTGCTGCCAGCACCCCCATGGCTTTTATGAAGCTACGACGATTGATTTCTCCGCGCTGCGCCTTTTCAACCAGAACCTCGATACAGTCACGCTGGTGGTGATTATTCATAAGTTTTTTCCAGACGAAAAATGGCTTGATGAGGGCAGATTAATAAGGCAACACAGTGCCGGCACTGATCGGCCAGCTTACGTAGAGCGAATGCCCTGCCGAGTCGCTTGACAGGACGTTGTGACTGGGAACGGAGATTTGCAGCTCAGTACCGTCCAGCGCCCGCAAGTTCATCAGCGTGGTCGGGCCTTGGTAGACAAGTTCGTGAACGGTGACGTGTAAGGAGTTGAACGACAGATCGTTACGAGGAGCATCGTCAACGATCAAATGCTCTGGGCGAACGGCCAGCACCAGATGATCCTCGGTATAGATCCGGTTGCTTTCAACCCTGAGCCAATGATCGCCGACTTTTTTCGCATAGGCGTTGCCTTCGCGCAACGCGTTGCTGAAGTCGAAGGTGTTGGTCTTGCCGATGAATTCGGCCACGAAGCGGCTTATGGGGCGCTCATAGATATCCCGTGGTGAGCTCGCTTGCTCCAGGCGCCCCTGATTGAAAATGGCGATACGGGTGGACAGCGCAAGTGCCTCGCTTTGATCATGCGTGACAAATACGAAGCTAGTGCCAACCTCGCGGTGAATCCTTTGCAATTCACTCTGAAGCTGCTCGCGCAGGTTTTTATCCAATGCGGAGAGCGGCTCGTCCAATAGCAGAAGCTCGGGTTCGAAGACCAAGGCTCTGGCGATCGCCACGCGCTGTTGCTGGCCACCCGAGAGCTGGGCCGGCTTCTTGCTTTTATGGGCGCCAAGGCCGACGACATCGAGTATTCGAGTGACCTTACGCTGGCGCTCAACAGGCTTCATCCCGCGTAACTTGAGTGGGAAATCGATATTTTCAGCGACGGTCATGTGAGGGAACAGAGCATACCCCTGGAAAACCATCCCGAAATTGCGCTTCTCGGGCGGCACCCGAATCACATCCTGGCCCGCGCGAATCAACTGCCCGGCATCAGGTACGAGAAAGCCTGCCAGGATCATCAAGAAAGTTGTCTTGCCAGACCCAGACGGACCCAAAAGGGTCAGGAACTCCCCTTCCTGGATCTCCAGATGGATGTCATCGAGAGCTACGAAGTTGCCATATCGCTTGCCGATCCCTGTGGCTTGGAGGCTTTGCTTAATGTTCATTCAGGCATCACTACTCACTGGGGCCGCCGTTGGGTAACGCGGGACTAATGACTAGAATTATTGACTAACGAGAGCAAATTTCAATCGAGTATTTTAGGGGTGATAGTATAGTTTTTTTCAATATATGGGGCGTGCAACTACATTTCCTATATAAAGTCATAAATTTTATTAAGCAAGTAATGGGCCAGCTCCCGCTCATCTTAGCCATGCATCGTGCATGCGGCCTTCCAGCCAGTTGATGAACAGGGCAATCATGGGTTCGTCCACTCTATTGGCTTCGCAGACCGTATAGTACGCACCAGGCGCGGGCACGCTGGTGTCAAAAAGGCGCACCAGGCGTCCCTGTTGGAAATAATTGGCGCACACGATGTCGTCACCCACGGCAATGCCCAGTCCGCTGGCCGCCGCCTCGATAGCCAGGTGTGCACCCCACAGATACGTCCCGTCGGCGAAACCTTCGACCCTTACACCCACCGACGCCAGCCAGCGCTTCCAGTTTCCGCCGTCGTCCTCATGCAGCAGCCACTCGCCTCGGAAGTCCGACACCTGCCGAGGGGATTCTCCATCGGAAAAGAACCTGGGATTGCACACCGGGTACATTTCTATGGCAGTGAGCCGTCTGACTGATCGATCCCCCCAGTCGCCATTGCCATAAATGATCGCTACGTCATAGCTGGCACCAGAAATGTTCTGGTGGTCAAGGTTCTGGGGCTTGATATTGAGGCGGATATCTGGGAACTGGCGCCGGAAATCCCGGAGCTCCTTGGCAAGCCAGCACGTTGCCAGCGTGGGTGGACATGTCACGTACAAACGACCTTCCCCGGAAGGAATGCTCAATTTCAGCGTGCTCTCGGCAATCAGGTTCAGCGCCTGCCTGACATTCTGCGAATAGAGCTGCCCGGCCTGGGTCAGCCGCAAGCTTCTCTTATCTCGATGAAAAAGGTGCGTGCCGAGACTCTCTTCAAGCGTCCGTACCTGATGACTCACCGCGCCATGGGTAACGCTCAGCTCGTGAGCTGCTGCACCGATACTGCCTAGCCGCGCGAGCGCTTCGAACGTTCGCAGTGGATTGAGTGGAGGTAACAACCTACGCATAGTCTTGGGCCTTCGTGAGGAAAACTATAATTAATGAAGAAAAAATATCGTTTTTTTTGCGTCTCGTCACGTGCGAGATTGCGGGCATTGGATGGATTTCTTCGTCCAGGCATTGACTTTTATTCAACCGGAGGCCCGCAGATTGAATACTTACCCATCCTATAGTCCTAGCGATCCTTCAGTACTCCAGGCCTTCCAGGCTGATGGCGTGGTGTGTCTGCGCGGCGCCATAGACAGCGTTTGGCTGGAGCGTCTCGAAGGGGCCGTCAGCCACGCATGCGAAAACCCGGGGCCCGACCATTTCAAGTTCGGAGAGCCCGGCCAGGCTGGGTCATTCTTTGGTGATGTGATGCTCTGGCAGCGCCACAAGGTATTCGAGGAATTCGCCTTTCAAGGACCGCTGGCGGATATCGCTGGCACACTGATGAAGTCCAGCAGCGTGACCTTCTATCACGACTTCCTGCTGGTCAAAAGTCCTGAGAGCAACAAGGCGACTCCATGGCACCAGGATCAATCTTACTGGTGTTTCGAGGGCAATCAGGCCCTGACCATCTGGTCCCCGCTCGATCCGGTATCCGTGGCAAACACCCTCGAGTTCGCCAAGGGCTCACACCTGCGATCACCGGTATTCGAAGCCGTGCCCTTCGATAAGGAAAGCACATTCGACGGCACTCGAGATGCCCGCTTGCCCGTTCCGGACATGGACGCCACTCGAGACGAACACACGATTCTGTCCTGGGAACTGCAACCGGGCGACTGCCTGATATTCCATTGTCGGACGCTTCACGCTTCGACAGGTAACCCGCTGCCACATTCGCGGCGCGTGTTGTCCACGTGCTGGGCTGGGGATGACGTGCGGATCATTGATGTGAAAAGCGACCTCGCCCCACCGATCAAAGGTGACGGCCTCAAGCCAGGTGATCATCTCGCTTGCAAGACATTTCCACAAGTACGACCAAAGGTAGCATGATGGAACTCGATATTTTTCGCACGCTTTGGGGCTACCAGGGAGATTGGCGAACCGCCATCCAGGAGTTGCGCGTCAAAGGTTTCGATGGTGTGGAAGCGCGCCTGCCTGCTACACCTGAAGAGCGCTTGAGCGCTGCACGTCTCCTGTCCAGTGAGCAAATACCCTATATTCCCATTCTGTTCACCGCCTATGACGTGCTGCCCGATCAGAACGGCAGCCCCGACCTTCATCTGGAAGACTTGCGCAAGAAACTTGGGTGGGTCGATCAGTTCGATCCACGCTTCATCAACGTATTGGCAGGCAATGATCGTTGGTCACTGCCACAGCAGATCGACTTTTTCGGACGTGCACTGGAGATTGCCCGTGCCAGCGGCCATCTGTGTAGCTTCGAAACCCATAGGTCGCGGTCGCTTTACTCGCCGTGGGTCACATTGGAGGTGGCCAGGCAGGTTCCGCAGCTGTTGTTCACTACCGACATCAGCCACTGGGTCGTGGTGTGCGAGCGCCTGCTGGATCATGCCAGCGATGACTTGAGTGACTTCATCTCCAGGGTCCATCACATACAAGCCAGGGTGGGCTACGATCAGGGGCCGCAAGTTCCGCACCCGGCGGCCCCCGAGTACGCAGCCGCCTTGACCTTCCATCAGAACCACTGGGAACAGGTTTGGGCTTCGCAGCGGGCCCGGGGTTACAGCCGCACGACCCTGACGCCCGAGTTTGGTCCGGACGGCTACCTCCACCACACCCCGTTCAGCAATGAACCAGTCGGTGAGCTTTGGGAAATCAACAGTTGGATGGGTTCAACCGAACGCGCCCACTTCGCTAAATTCATCGGTTCAGAATAGTTTTAGGTGCTAGCTATGAGCTCAAAGAATTTCACCCGCATCCCCGTTGTCGATATCAGTGGTTTGTACAGTGCCAATCTCGCCGACCGCATGAAGGTCGCCGCTGAGCTTGGTGAGGCGGCTCGCAATGTCGGCTTCCTGTACATCAAGGGGCACGACATCGCTCCGACGCTCATCCAGAACTTGCGTGATGCCGCCAAAGACTTCTTCGCGCAGGACATGGCGAGCAAGATGGAATACTACATCGGCACCTCGAAGACCCACAAAGGGTATGTGCCGGAAGGCGAAGAAGTCTATTCCAAGAACGCTAGGCCAGACCACAAGGAAGCGTTTGACGTTGGCTTTCCAGCCCCGGACAATCACCCGCTAGTGCAGGCTGGCACCCCGCTAATAGGCAGCAACGACTGGCCAACGCTGGCGGGCTTCAAGCCACGCGTGAGCGACTATTACCAAGCTGTATTCGCCTTGGGCTCCAAATTGTTTACTGGATTCGCGCTGGCGCTGGGGTTGCCGGAAGATCATTTCGCGCAGTTCGTAACCTGCCCACCGTCTAAACTGCGCCTCATACATTATCCGTTCGATAGTCAGGCCCACGATGCCCCCGGTATCGGCGCGCACACCGACTACGAATGTTTCACCATCCTGCTGGCGGATCAACCCGGTCTGGAGGTCATGAACGATAACGGTGATTGGATTGATGCCCCTCCCGTGGACGATGCCTTCGTGGTGAATATTGGCGACATGCTCGAAGTGATGACTGCTGGTGCATTCGTCGCCACGGCGCACCGGGTTCGCAAGGTTGCGCAAGAACGCTACTCTTTCCCGCTGTTCTACGCGTGCGATTATCACACCCAGATCACTCCCCTGCGACAGTTTGCGAAGGATGCCAGCAGTGCAGCCAGGTATGACACTCTGGCGATCGGAGAGCACATGTGGTCGCAAGCGCTGCAGACCTATCAGTACCTGGTAAAAAAGGTCGCGCAAGGTACCCTGACATTGCCGGATCGCTCACGCAAACCCTCCAGTTTCGGCCACCTCAAAAACCAAGCGGCAGAGTAGGCAGGGGCGATTAATGGCTAATACTGATGCTTATGATGACCCCGAGTGGGATGCTCGCTGTGAGCTCGCAGCCTTGTACCGGCTGATGGCTCACTTCAGGATGACCGACCTGATCGACACCCATATCAGCTTACGCGTGCCTGGTTCCGCCGACCACTTCCTGATCAATAAGTACGGAGTGCTGTTCGAACACATGCGGGCATCGGATCTGGTGGTGATCGACTATGACGGCGTGCCCGTAACTCCGGGGATCAACCCGGCCGACATCAATCAGGCAGGTTTTATCATTCACTCCGCCATTCACGGAGCGCGGCATGACCTCCACTGTGTCGTGCACACCCACACCGCGGCGGGCATGGCGGTATCTTCACAGGAAGACGGTTTGCTTCCCATCAGCCAGCATGCCCTGAAATTCTACGGAAAACTGGCCTATCACCAGTACGAGGGTATTGCGCTGCACGAAAGCGAGAGAGACCGATTGGTCAGCGACCTCGGCCCACACAAGGCTATGATCCTCAGAAATCATGGCCTGTTGACCGCAGGAAGCGACTGCGCTGAGGCATTTCATGAAGTTTATTTCCTGGAGCGCGCGTGTCAGGCACAAGTTCTCGCTATGGGCGGGGGGGCGAAGCTGTCGTTCCCTTGTGAAGAGGTCCGTCGCTTGACCGCCGCTCAATTTGCTGACGACAGCTCAGCAGAAATCATCCAGCGAACGTGGAGTGCGGCTAAGCAACTGATTTTGAGTCAGCAGCGCAGCTACTGCTCTTGAGGCGTATTTGTTCTCCAAGTGTCCAAGTTAATTGAATAAGGGGGCTGCATGTACAACGCTTTGAATTTTCACGATCTGCGCCGTGCGGCAAGATCTAGGCTGCCCTCAAGTATTTTCGAATATATCGACCGAGGTACTGAGGATGAGAACAGCCTGCGGGACACCCATCAGTCATTAGCTTGTTTGAAAATAACCCCTCATGTGTTGACGGCAGGAAGTATCCGGGACACCACCACGACTCTGTTTGGAAAGCGTTACTCCGCGCCTATTGTCGTGGCGCCGACCGCTTGTGCCGGCCTGGTATGGCACAAAGGTGAGATCGCCTTGGCACAGGCAGCTCAGGCCAGTGGGATACCCTTCTGCGCGGCTACGGAGGCTATGACATCCATCGATGACATTGTCCGGGGCACATCATCTGAGCACATCTGGTTCCAGCTGTATGTCTGGGAAAATGAACAACTGTCCCATGAACTGATCAGGCGCGTGCAAGCGTTGGGGGTCCAAACACTAGTCGTCACCATAGACACCCCGGTTGCCCCCAACCGTGAGTACAACACCCGAAACGGAATGGGTATGCCCTTCAAAATATCTCCGAAACTGATTGCTGATGTCGCGACCCATCCGAGCTGGCTATTGAACGTACTGGTTAAATATCTGATGGATGCGGGTGTTCCGCGTTTTGCCAACTACCCGGATGAATATCGTACTACGCTCATCAGAGGTGGGAAGTCGCCTGAGGTGCATCATAACTCCAACCTAAGTTGGGATTTGATAAAAACGATTCGTGACTTGTGGAAGGGGCAACTGGTGCTCAAAGGAATACTGCATCCAGACGACGCATTGAAAGCCGTCGAGCATGGGGTGGACGGTATCATAGTGTCCAATCACGGTTCGAGAAACCTAGACAGTGCCATCTCCCCCATAGATGCGCTTGATGCATTGTGTGCCGCTGTCAAGGGGCAGATGACCATCATCATGGACAGTGGCATACGACGCGGTAGTGATATCTTCAAGGCTCTGGCACTCGGTGCAGATGCGGTGATGATAGGCAGAGGCTTTCTCTATGGTACAGCCCTAGGTGGTAAGTCGGGTGCCGAGCATACTTACAGCCTCTATCTGGATGAACTGAAAATCACTATGGCAAGCGCTGGATGCGCCACGCTGGGCGATATACGCCAAGCGGAAATCAGCCGAGTTGGGGCGAGGGAGAGCTGATCGCGGTTTAAGCATGAGTTCGCTCAAAGTTCTCCATTCATGGAGCTGGGGTAATGAGTCGAGTTTATTGGAGGCGGCCCGCTCGCCCACTATTGAAGTGGAGTACTGATGTCAACTCTGTAGCCACAAGGAGTGTTCCTAAAGAGCGAACTTGAAGCCATTGAGATACTCCTCCTGTAGGAGGGACGTGTTTCCTGATCGCGCCTGTTGAGTCTGTGTGATGTGCACGAAATGCTGGCCAGCCGTCGTTGGCGGCCCATATACGCTGGACGCTGGCCGGTGAGATACCGGCAACTCGTGCCATGCTTCGACAGCTCCAGCGAGGCTGGCCTATAGGCGGTTGAGTGACTTGCTCAAGGGGCTGTTCCAACGCTTCAGCCGGTAGGGGTGGCTTGCGACCTCGTCCGGGCAGATCCATCAAGCCTTGTAGACACAGCTCTTGAAAACGCTTGCACCAGCGGGTGACTGAAACAACGGAGAGACCGATCAACTGGGCGATCTCGTTACGAGAACAACCTCGTGCGGCTGGCAAAATCACCCGCACCGACGACCGTCACGCTGACTGATCATGGTTGATCTTATGCGCCGACTCACTGCAATTTGTTCGTCTTCACCTAGCACGATGTACTGAGAGTTCATTTAATCACTCCAAGCACTTGCTGACCACAGAAGCATAGCTCAGCTTAGAGCTTTATTTCAGAGGCAGCATACTAGAGGTGACTTTAAATATGCCCGTGTTTATTTTCCCGTTACATCACTTGCCACTCGCTGAGGAGCACGGGCTGGGTCACTACTTAGATGTCATGAGCAGTATCATCAATAATGGGCGTTATTGACTAAATAGATATTAGCCCTTGTTTAGCCTGTAAAGAGCTTTATTAGTTAGTCTGCGCACTAGTGTCGTTTCTCCCAGAACTGCCGAGCCAATTCACTTAGTGCACTGGATAGCCCCGCAACAGATGCAGCACTTTTAAGATTGCTTTGGCCTGTTTGGACGTTAATGCTGGAATTGCCACTAATGCTGTTAACACTGCGGTTGATATCCTCACTCACTGCCCCTTGCTGCTCGACGGCGGTAGCTATCTGTGTATTCATGTCGGTGATTTCCTTTACGCGCAATCCAATACCGTCAAGTGCCGTAGCCGCCTCTTGCGCGCGACTGACACTAGAATGTGCTTGCTCGCTACTTTGCTCCATAACACTAACTGCGGAGCGGGCACTCTCTTGCAGTGCACTAATCATACTTTGAATATCTGTCGTTGATCGCTGGGTACGCGCTGCAAGGCTGCGAACCTCATCTGCTACAACGGCAAAACCTCGCCCTTGCTCACCGGCTCGTGCGGCCTCAATGGCAGCATTCAAAGCTAACAAGTTAGTCTGATCGGCTATTCCGCGAATAACATCCAGCACCTTTGAGATCTCACTGCTTTGACCTTCAAGGGTATGAATAACCTGGCCGGCTTCTCGGATCCCTACTTCAAGGTGAGTAATGGATTGACAGGTGAACGCAACTAAGCGCTGTCCTGATGATGTCTCGCTATCAGCTACTCCAGCGGCTTCCGCTGCATACTGCGCATTGTTGGAAACTGTCTGGATGCTGACGGCCATCTGATTGACAGCTGTGGCAATCTGCTCGGTTTCGGCTTGTTGTTCAGCATTAAGTGTATTGCTTGACTCGATGTCACGAAGAAGGCTGTTGGCATGTTCGCCGAGTCGATTTGAGGCGTCACCGATACGCCCAATAACGGCACCAGTTTCAGCTTGCATCATCCGCAGAGCAAACTCAATTTGACCAAACTCGTCGCTTCGCCCTGTATAAAGCCGTTGACTCAAAGGATTATCTGCAATATCGCTGGTCATGCGCGTAAGACGTTTTAGTGGAGATAGTAGAGTTGCTACTACAATTGAGCTCAGCCCGCCAGAGAGCAAAATTGTAAGTATCGAGTTATCAATAGAAGAGGCAGTAATAAAGCTTGCCCCGATAATAGTGACAGAAATGCTCGCCCATAACATCATAGTCAGTTTCAGCCTCAGCCCGATCGACCACTTACCGGCAAACGTTTTTCCCTTTCTCATCTGGGCGTATAGGTATTCAGCTGCTTGGACATGCTCAGGCTCAGGCTTAGTTCGCACAGACTGGAACTCAACCGTTGAACCATTTTTCGTAATAGGAGTGACGAAAGCACTGACCCAATAGTGATCGCCATTCTTACAGCGATTCTTCACCAGCCCCATCCATGAGCGCCCTGCTTTTAACGTAGCCCACATATGCTCGAACGCAGGTGGGGGCATGTCAGGGTGCCTGACGATATTATGAGGCTGCCCAAGTAGCTCATCCTCGGTAAAGCCACTGATCTTAATGAAGTCAGGGTTAACGTAGGTAATGTGGCTTTGCGGGGTAGTAGTGGACAAAATATTTGCATCCCGTGGCAAATCCAGACCACGACCAGTAATGGGTAAGTTTTGGCGCATGGAAACCTCTATGCTGATCGAGCAATGTCGATCTTTCTGGTTGAGAGTTATTGAGTCTTAATTTGCTATTGGTTCAAATGTCCATAACTGAGCACCACTAAGTTATTTATTGCTTGGCCTAAAATGGTTTGACGCCTAAAAGTATCTGCATCTGTTAGGGACGGCCTGACTGTGCTTGCCGGCGTACCCTGCGCGGGAGAAAAATATCTGCTTAATGATTGAAAAAAACTCGGCGATTGGCGTTCGGTGATTCTGTCAAATTAGGAAGTCATTTTTAGAGTCTTACTAAGCGCCGTGTAAAGATCGCTGAGCGCTAAACGATTAGTCTATTCGTAGTGGCGACTAATAATTATTTAAATCTTTATTCTTCATGCTGGAGAATATCAGTCTCTGCGTCAGGCCATTGTTCTTTGATGGCCAAGATGCCAGGCAATGAACTCATAAATAAATTAACTAAATCAGGATCAAAGTGCTTTCCGCTTTCAGCACGAATCAATGCCAATGCATCATCTAATGGCCAAGCGGGTTTATAAGGACGGGCACTTGTTAAGGCATCGAAAACATCCACGATGGCGACAATCCTTGCCGCATGGGGAATAGCATCGCCCCGTAGCCCGTTCGGGTAACCCGTACCGTCCCATCTCTCGTGGTGACACAGAGCAATTACATGGGCCATTTTCAGTAACCCTGATGGGTGGTCGCCGATGATTTTAGCGCCAATCTCTGGGTGCTGACGCATCACCTGCCATTCGTCGGCGGTCAATTTTCCAGGCTTTTGCAGCACCACGTCAGGTATACCGATTTTCCCGACATCATGCATCGGTGCAGCATGTAGCAACTCCTCGGCATCCTTAGGACTATAGTTAGACGCCAACGCAAGCTCCTTGGCGTAATGACTCATGCGCATGATGTGCATACCCGTTTCGTTGTCCTTGTATTCCGCCGCAATGCCTAGGCATTGAACAATATGCAGGCGAGTGCTGCGTAGTGTCTCGGTCTGAACCAGAGAAAGGTGAGTTCGGACCCGGGCTTTAACGATACCAGGACTGAAGGGTTTGGAAATATAGTCTACCGCTCCAAGATCGAAGCCCTTTTGTTCATTGGACTCCTCGGCCAGTGCTGTCACAAAAATGACAGGGATGCGCATTGTCGCTAAACTCTGCTTTAATGTTTTACACACCTCGTAACCGGACATTTCGGGCATCATGATATCCAATAGAATTAGGTCGGGTTGTTCGCTATGCGCTAATGCCAGCGCCTTACTTCCATCCTTTGCAAAAAGAAGACGATAGTCTTCCTGAAGTGTATGTCGCAAAACTTGAAGATTAGTCGGCTCATCATCAACCAAGAGTAAGGTCGGCCTGGGTTCAGTCATTGGTCTCATTTCACTTCCTTACTCAATGCGTGAAGCAGTTGTTGTAGCTGCATTTTAGCGCGGTCAAAATCAAAGGTATCAAAGGCGTTGAACAGTGCGTTGGCCACTGTATGTTCACTCGACGCGTGCAGGTGAGCGCAAACTGCCTGTAGTGATTGATCATCCAATTCATTTCGCTCCAGACAGGTGACTAACAGCTGGATATGCGCCAAGACCTCGGTCTGCGAAAGGGTATCGCTTGGAAAAGTGGGACTACTCGCCGCCGGCCTGGTTAGGCTAAGTTCATTAGACACTGACACTAATGTTTGACGCAGGCTCTCGAATAAAGGATTTATGCCCACATGCCTCCCCTCACGAATTTGCTCTTCCATTTTTGCCGCCAACTCGGCTGTCCTGACCAGCGCGAGATTACTCGCGGCACCACGAATACCATGCAGGCTGGCTGCAGCGGCCACCCAATCAATTTGCTCGGTTGTACCTCCTAGTAAGGGGTGGTGAGTGAACACGTCCGCTAGAAAGCTTTTGATGGCGCGCGTCAGTCGCGACATATCACCCCAAAGCCTAAGGCCGGCATGCCAGTCAATCAGCACTTGTTGATTAGTGGTTTCGGCATTGTCGGAGGTGGGCAACGACGTATTGATCTCTAGCACACGAGCCATTTCAGCCAAAAGCCTGGCAACCTCCAGTGGTTTGACGGCAAAACCATTCATTCCTGCTGCCCGTGCTGCGTTCTTATCGGATTCCATAACACTCGCGGTCAAGGCAATGATCGGCGTTGGTGCAAGATTGTGAGCATGCTCGTAATCACGAATGCGTCGTGTCGCTTCCAACCCGTCAACCAGAGGCATGTGTACATCCATTAGGACAACGTCAAAACGCTGCAGCATAAATTTCTCAAGGGCTTCCAGACCGTCTTTTGCGACTGAGACCTGATGCCCTCTATCCTGTAACGTTAAAGCCACTAGCTCGACGTTTTGGGGGACATCATCAGCGACCAGAATCTTGAGTGCCGGTAGTTGTGATGTAGTGGTATCCAATGCATGCATCTCTGATGGCTTGCTACCCTTCTGTAGAGGCAAGAAAATATGGAAGACACTCCCTTTTCCCAGTTCGCTATCGACCTGAATATTCCCTCCCATCAACTCCACCAGCTGTCGCGAGATGGTAGTACCTAATCCCGTACCGCCAAAACGTCGACTGATGGAGACATCGGCTTGAATAAAGGGATCAAAAATACTTTCTAACTGTTGACTCGACATTCCAATGCCCGTGTCTTTCACTAAAACATGAATCTTGTCGTAGTGAGGGTAAAACTCCAAGGTCACCGTTCCTTGTACGGTGAACTTGATTGCATTACTGATTAAATTGACTAGTACCTGCCGGATACGTAAAGGATCGCCTTTGAAGTATTCATCCATGTCGTCGGGATAGTCCGACATCAAGAGCAGCCCCTTGGCCGAGGCCGTCAAGCTCAGAGAGGCGACTACTTGAGATGCGAGCTCCTTCAACGAGAAGTCAATAATCTCCAATTCAACAGACCCTTTTTCCAACTTGGTGGTGTCAAGAATGTCGTTGAGCAGGCTCAACAATGAACGCGATGATTGACATACGGTATTCAGATGGGTGCGTTGCAGGCTCGTTAAGTCACCTTTGAGCAACAACTCGGTGAATCCTATAATTGCATTCATTGGTGTCCGAATTTCATGGCTCATGTTTGCGAGAAATACCGTCTTCGCCAAGGCCGCCTGCTCCGCGCGCGCAGCGGTTTCCCGGAGCGAGAACTCTAACTCTCTATGTTCGGTAATGTCCGTCACAAACCCTACGAACAATGGCTCACCCGGCAAGTCAACTTTTCCAACAGCGAGCCGCATCGGCATTAAACTACCATCCTTGCGCAACCCGGATACCTCTCTCCCTGAGCCAATAATCTTGGGTATTCCAGAAGTTAAGTAGTTGGTAATGTAGCTGTCATGTTGAGATCGGTCAGGATATGGCATAAGCATATTAATATTTCTGCCAATAACCTCATGAGCCAGGTAGCCAAATAAACGCTCAGCCGATTGGTTAAACGCTTGAACGATACCATGACTATTAATCGTTATAATGCCATCGATTGCGGTGGCGACAATGGCACGAATACTTGAGTCACTTTCCTCCATTTTCAAAAACAGCTGACGATAACGCATAAGTCCGTTTGTTGCAGTAACAAGCACGGTCACAGTAATTGTAAAAGAGGATAAGGCAAATGAGACAAGCGTGGTATCAAGAAGTATGACTTTCTCTGCCTCCTCAGGCACACCAATAAACCGTGCAGCAGCCATGCCAGTGTAGTGCATGCCAGAGATCGCAAAGCCCATGACACCGCCACTGATGAGTAACCGCGAAAGGGGGCTAAGCGTTGTCTGATACAATCCAAACCGAATCCATAAAGCAAGAGTGGCCAGTCCGATTGCAACCAGAATGGAGGTCGAGAACATGCCAAGATCATAACGTAGCAACGGCCCCATTTTCATCGCGGCCATACCACTGTAGTGCATAGCGCCAATGCCCAGCCCGACTAAAATACCCCCCAGAACCAACTGCCATTTGGTCACGTGAGTGCGGGAGATGATTTGTAACGCAATCCAAGACGCAGCCCAACCGGGTAATATGGATAGCATTGTAAGGGCCGGGTCATATCTGACGGTGGCGCACAGTTCAAACGACAGCATACCGATGAAATGCATCGTCCAGATCCCACCGCCCAATGCGATTGAGCCCGTGCCAATGGCAATTTGTCGATGCAGGTTCAGATCAGAGCCTCGAGCGATATGAACGGTTTGCAGCGCCATGCAGGACGAAAAAACGGCGATTATGATGGATAGACAAACCAATCCAAATTGGTGGCTGCCATGTAAATACATCCCATCTAACGAAGAGTCGACAAACCAACTGTCTATATTCCACATATTGCTCATCACAGCTCCGCACAGCCATTAACAATTTAAATAACATTTGGTTTCGTGTGCCAAACAGAGATTATTTGTGTTCGGATAAAGAATCGCGGGGCTGTCGTACAGGTTAAGCATGCTCGAGAGTGTCACGAGCTTACGTCGCCAGATGACTGGCAAATTGGCCTACGGCATTGACCACTTTCTGTGCGCCATCCTGAATCTCTACAATCACCGTACCGGTTTCAGCGGCCAGCGCCAGGCCTTGCTCGGCCTGGAGCTTACTGCTGGTCATCAGAGCGACAGCATCACGTGCCATGTCTTGATTCTGACGGACTACACCGACGATTTCGTCAGTCGCCTTGCTGGTTCGTGATGCCAGCTGTCGGACCTCATCAGCGACAACAGCAAAACCACGCCCTCGCTCACCCGCACGGGCTGCTTCTATAGCCGCGTTAAGTGCCAATAAGTTCGTTTGCTCAGCAATACTGTTGATAGTTTTGACTATAGAACCAATAATCAGTGATTGTTCACTCAGCGCCTCAATACCCTCGCTTGCCTGATTCATGTGTTTTGCCAGATTGCGCATCACCTCCACCGCCTGGGTCACTACAGCCGTACCACGCTGGGCACTGTTGTCGGTTTGTAATGATGTGCTATAGGCGATATTGGCCGCCTCCGTCACTGCATGCTCCTGTCTTACTTGTTCGGTAATAACGGTTGCGAACTTAACTACTTTATAGAGCTTTTTATTTGCATCTGTTATAGGATTATATGAGGCTTCCAACCACACCGCACGACCATGACTGTCGATACGCTTAAAACGGTCGGAAACGAATTCTCCTGAATTCAAGCGTTTCCAAAACGTTTGGTAGGCTAGGCTGTTGTACTCTTCAGGTTCGCAAAATAGACGGTGGTGCTTACCGATAATCTGCGCCAAGCTATAACCCATCTGACTGAGAAACCTTTCATTGGCTGTCAGCACATTACCGTTGAGATCAAACTCGATGAATGCCGTAGAGCGCGCTAACGCGCCGATCAAGTTTTCGTGCTCACGAGAAGTTTCGATCGTACGCGTCAGGTCGCTTGAGTACATCGAAAAATGCTTGATTCGACCATCGGATGTTCTTACTGGCTGCACAATTGAGCGTAACCAAGCTTCTTGGTCGTTACCCCGGAGTAGGCGAACGACACCTGAAAAATGCTCTCCACGGCTTAAGGCGTTACGAAGACGCTGGTGGAACTCATCATGTTTGAGATAAGTTGGTACTAACTCTTCGAGGGGGCGGCCTACTAAATCATTGCCTTCATATAACATTTCACTCGTGAAATTAGAGTTGACAGATTCGATCCGCCCTTCGGAGTTAAGGTGCAATGCAAGCCTCTCTCTCTCCAGGCTTTCCTTAACTAACTGGAAGCAGGACAGCTCTTCGCGAAGAGTCAATATCTCTTGTTTTAAGCGTTTGCTAAGCACAGTGTTCACCAATTGAAATGAAAGTAGATATTGAGTGACTTCGCAATAGACCTTGGATCTATTTTTTCTAAGTAAGTCGGGTTGCTTGCCGACTGATCACATAAAGTTTAAAATGTCTTAAGTCGTAATGTAATGAGGTGCCTATACAGGGCTTTGCTTTTCAAGCTTTCAATCTATAGAAAAAGTTTGTGGCATGCATTGCGAAAAAATCGCTGATTCATTCTGAATTTCTTTGTGCCATGGCAGCATTATATGGGCTGTTTTACTCTCCTTGCAGGCTTGCTAAAAACAGGAGTGGAAATATTAACCTGCTAATCTTCGGAGTTATTTAACCAGTCCTTGTAATTTGCAGTAGTCATCCCAAGGCATGCACACCATTTTCGCTATTTCCTTATGGGAATCCAAGAGCTTTTTCTCCAGATCCCTAGGAGAGTCTGACAACACTTTCAACTCAAGCTCCCACGAACCTATACCCTGATGTGCAGCTGCTGCTTCAAAAGCGTCTTCAAGATAACCCAGTCTTAATGAATAAAGTGATTCACCTTCTTGCAAGTTTTGCTGGTTGATAGAGAAAATTGCATTTTGCAATAATGGTTCCTGTTTAAGAAACTTGGCGAGAGCCAGTAGGTGGTAATAACTTGAGTTCATATCTAAAAGCTCTTTAGGTTTCACAAAAGTATGCATATATTTTTGCGAAACACCCATCAGGTCTCACGCCTCATCAACTCGCTGGCTCGCTCTTCACCTGAGCATCATATAATCGTATTAGATACTAAGCCGCCTGTCATGAAGGTTGTTCTACTATTGATATTGATCACAGGGAAATTGGTGCAGATATTTCTGGGGGCGAGAAAAAACTGACCTTGCCCATTAAAATTTAGGCGCACCCTTGATAGCTCGGTACTACAAAGATGATCTAGTTAAAATATACTTTAAAGGGGGCCGAAAATACCTTTGAGTTAACGGGGTTTGCTTGGTATATCCATTGTTTTTTCCGACGATTGGCCGAGGAGCGATGCTGAGGTTGTTTTTCAGATCTTTTTTTGCCGTTGTCCATTGAGCAATAGATCAAGCGTCATTAGTAGCGCTGCATACATCGCACTCAACGACTTTTGCAAGCTCAATCAATTGCTCATTGCAATAAAGCATTTGTAGGATATATTTATGAGCCCATAGCAGAAACCTGTCCATTGAGATTGTCTAAAGCCTTCACTGCACTAACGGGATGAAAAGAATAATAGCAGTTGGTGGGCGGGTGTTCGTGGAAAAAAATGCGCGCTATAAAGTACTTTTTTTCCGTTATAGAGTAAGAAGCCTATGAGCACGTATTGGCCGCTCTGGTTGCAGCCCAACCCCCCCCCAGCAACCCTGTAAAAATGGCCCTTTGGGATGCCCGTTGATGCCCCGTCAGCGTGTCGATATCGTCGGTTATCCATAGATACAGGAGCGTCGAGGGCGCTTGATTCATCCCTCTCACATCGATGATGATGGTCCGCGTGCAACTCATGAAGAACTAGTTGGGCTGTGCACGGCGTCTCCCATCGTCGGCTATATGGGTAGCTAATTTTTGATTTGAATGCGAGATGCACTACTGTAGGATGGTTCGGCAAAATACTTTATATTTTTGTCTTAATTCTAATTCTTGTTATTAGCGAGCTGCCCGGCAGCTTGACGTTATCCAGGCAGTTATAAAAACGCGTAAAGTCCGATCAACTTCAGTGAACAAAATAATTAGACTTTTGCAGTGAGGTCGGAATTGGTCTATCCGCCGATCATTGCTCGACTCATGTGGAGATACCCCGTGATTACCAGAAGAAAACTCCTTTATTCAAGTGCAGCCTTAACCGGCGCCGGCCTGTTCGCCCCTTTGTGGGCGGGCTCTGTGCTGGCGCAGGAGGTTCGCGGCGCATCCAGTGACGATGTTGAGTCCTTCCGTCAGTTATCGATGTTCCTCACCGAACGCCAGACCCTGGACGCCACCTTGTCCCTGCGGATTCTGGCCCAGTGCACACAGAACGATCCCCAATTCCCGGACAAGATAAAAGCGCTGTGGAGCAACCTCGGCCAACAGCAATTGCACAGCGTCAGTCAGTTGTCCGGTAGCCCGCTCTATCGCGATCCAGTGGTTAAAGACACCGTGCAAAAAATCGTTTCGGCCTGGTACCTGGGCGCTACACCGGCACCCCGGTTTCCTGGCGTGCCACGGACAACACGCGGCTGGTGACCTTTACCGGTGCTCTGGCCTATGAGCCAACCCGTGATGCCACGGTGATCCCGATCTATTCCCGTGGAAAAACCAATTACTGGGTTGATCCTCCGGCCAGGCTGGCCAACGACTAAGACAAGGCATTTTTATGAATCAGGATTATGACGCCGATGTCATCGTGGTTGGCTCCGGCGCTTTAGGCAGTAATGCTGCTTTTGAATTGGCCAAACACGGCAAGTCAGTGATTATTCTGGAAGCGGGTGAGCATATTCCCCGCTGGAAGATCGTTGAGAACTATCGTAACTCGTCAAACAAGAGCAATTACAACTCACCGTATCCCAATGAGCCGCGGGATCATCATTCTTATGATGAGTAATATATTGAGAACACCGGCTCTTTCGAATTTCGCCCCGGCATGTTGAAACTGGTGGGCGGTACTACTTGGCACTGGGCGGCGGCCTGCTGGCGTTATTTGCCTAACGATATGAAGTTGAAGACGCTGTATGGCGTCGGTCGTGACTGGCCGCTGGAGTACAGCGAGCTGGAACCCTATTACGTCAGGGCGGAAATCGCCTTGGGTGTGTGTGGCAACGACACCCAGGACCAGAGCGGGCAGGGCGGCGGTGCTTTCCCGCCGCGATCCGCTCCTCATCCGATGGCACCGGAAGGCGACACCTACCTGTTCCAGCGCCTGCGGGCACGGATGTCACCAGCCGGTTATCACTTCATTCATGAACCCAATGGACGTGCCACCGAACCTTACGACGGTCGCCCGGAGTGCAGTGGCAATAACAATTGCATGCCGGTGTGCCCCATCGGCGCGATGTACAGCGGCGACGTTCATGCTCGTCATGCTGAACAGGCCGGAGCCAAGCTGCTTACCGACGCCACCGCCTACAAACTGGAAAAGGGCGCGGACGACAAGATCGTCGCCGTCCATTACCGCAGCTCCACCGGTGGCGATGTGCGGCTCACGGCCAAGTATTTTGTGGTCGCCGCCCATGGCCTGGAAACCCCCAAGTTGCTGCTGATTTCCGAGGTGGCCAACTCCTCCGACCAGGTCGGGCGCAACCTGATGGACCACACGGGCATGGGCCTGCAGTTTCTCGCCGACGAGCCGTTGTGGCCGGGACGAGGGGCGGTGCAGCAGGGTGGGATCTTCAACCGGCGTGACGGTGAGTTCCGCAAGGAACGGGCCTCGGTCAAGCACTTGATCTCCAACAATGTGCCCAACATGGCTGTGGCTAAACGACTGATCGCCGAGGGCGTCTACGGCAAAGAACTGGACGAGCGTATCCGCCACGACGCGGCACGCTGGGTCGACGTGTCCACCGTCTACGAAACCCTGCCGCTGCCCACTAACACCGTACGCCCGAGCCGTACCCGCAAGGACGCCCTCGGCATTCCGATGCTGGTGGTCAATTACGACGTGGGGGATTACGTCAAGGCCGCCAAGGGGACGTCGATGAAGACTACGCCCACTTTGTGCGTCTGATGGGCGGCACCGTGGTAGAAGATAACACCGGCTACCAGAACCGCGACCACCTGATGGGCACGGTAATCATGGGTACCGACCCCAAGGACTCGGTGGTCAACCACGAGTGCCGTACCCACGACCACGGCAACCTGTTCCTCGCCACCACCGGGGTGATTCCGGCGTCCGGCACGATCAACCCGACCCTCGCGGGTGTGGCGTTGAGTATCCGTATGGCCGACATCATTGCGCGGGAGGTCTAGGTCATGGGATTACTGAAATTTCCATTACTGGCACTGTTGGCGGCCTCACTGCCGGCCTTCGCCGCTGAAGACAATGCGGCGCTGATCGAGCAAGGGGCTTATGTTGCACGGGCCGGGGATTGCGTAGCCTGTCACCGTACCGCTGAAAACGGCGGTCCGGAAATGGCTGGTGGCTATGTGATCGACTCGCCCATGGGCAAGATCATCTCCAGCAACATCACGCCGTCCAAGGCCTATGGCATAGGCGACTACACCGAGCAGCAACTGGCGGATGCCTTGCGCAAAGGCGTCAACGCCAAGGGCCAGCACCTGTACCCGGCGATGCCGTATACGTCCTATCAGGGCATGAGCGATCAGGACATCCACGCGCTGTATGTGTACCTGCAACAGGGTGTCAAACCGGTGGACCAGCCGGTGCCGGAAACGAAGTTGGCGTTCCCCTTTAACATCCGCCAATTGATGTTCGGCTGGAACCTGGTATTTCTCGACAGCCAGGGCTTTGTGCGCAAGCCAGGCGCCAGCGAACAGGTCAACCGTGGCCAATATCTGGTGGACAACCTGGCCCACTGTGAAGCCTGCCATACGCCGCGCAACGTCCTGATGGCCGAAGACAACAGCCAGTACCTGGCCGGAGCGAAGCTGGGCGGTTGGGTGGCGCCCAACATCACCTAGGACAAGGTCAGCGGCCTGGGCGGCTGGAGCGATGACGACCTGGTCGACTTCCTAAAAAACGGTCACCTGACCGACAAGGCCCAAGCTGGCGGCGGCATGGCCGAGGCGGTGGAAAACAGCTTCCGCCACCTCAGTAACAGCGACCTGCACGCCATGGCCGCCTACTTGCGCACGGTCCCGCCGTTCCGCGATCCGCAGCAGACCGAGCGGGTGGTGCGTGAGGTCAAGCCGGTGGACATGAGCACCCTGGAAACCGGCCAGGGTTATCAAGCCTCACTGGCCGACGCCAGCGGCACGATGGCGCACGGCTCTACAACTCGGCGTGCTCCAGTTGCCACGGTCGCGATGGGCAGGGCACCTCGGATGCGTTCTATCCGTCCCTGAGCCTCAACAGCGCGCTGAACGGCAACCAGGCCAACAACCTGGTAATGGCGATCATTGCCGGTATCGACCGCGAGGGCGCTGATGCGGCGGTCAGCATGCCAGCGCTGGGCGGTGACCTGAATGACGCGCAAATTGCTGCCATCGCCAACTACAGCCTGCACACCTTTGGCAACCCGGCGCTGAGTGTCAGCCCGGCAGACGTGGGCAGTATACGTCGCGGCGGGGACGCGCCACTGTTGATCAAGGCTATGCCGTATGTGCTGTGGGGGGGAGGGGGGCTGGTATTAGTGCTAATTGTGGTGTTCTGGCGTCACCGCCAACGCCTGCGCAGCGAGGAGGCCACGCGTGTGGCTTTGAATCGGCGCTGTGATACCAGGTAAGGAAAAACTGAAAAAGCCCCGCCTTTACATGAGGCGCGGGTTTTTATTGAGCGCCTAGATTTGAAATCTGACTTCAAAAAAATCAACCTTAAGTCTAGCGATCTACGTTTCCTACCGTAGGGGATGTCAAGGCTGCTTACGATAGCCCTCTGTACTAAAGAGGTGCTGAAGCATCGGTTGAAGGGAGCAGAACACCGGGTGTTCTTCGTACAAAGTCTGCTTGGTTGAGGGCGCACATAACCATACTTGACTCCAAAACCTGTCAATCAAGCCTATAACCTAGGCCAAAAACACGGGAAAATGTTAGCAGTACAATACTTATATAAATCAGTATGTTGTTTATAAATGATTGGTAGGGTCATTCAGATGCAACGATGGCTGTGTGGTTTCCCGGTGCCCGCTGGCTAAAACCGCGTGAACAACTACGCGCTTGAGGGCTCACCTGAAACCCCCGTAGACGTGGATGCCCGCCGCCTTGGCCCACTGCGCAACCACCTCATAGATGCCATCGGCGCAGATCCCGGTACCGATGGTGCGACCGCGGATCGAGCGAAACAGCGGGACATTGCCCGGTTCGCGGGTGATGTCGCGTTCCAAGTACGCATGGATGCGCTAGGCCGCGACCGGGTGCAATGGTAAATAGCGAGTTTTAGTGCCTTTCCCTTTCACCTGCAGGTGCTTGATTCCGCGACAGTCCTGTAGGTCGCTGGTCATCAGCTTCGCGACGTAGGCCGTGGTACGGCAGCACGGCTAAAATCGCGCGGTCACGCACGCCCTTGAGCGTCCAGCCAGCCGGGGCCGTCAGCAGCAATTTAGCCTCGTCATCCCCGAGGGCTGGCGTCTTGCCCTCGTTGGTTTCGATCTTAGGCCGTTTAACGTCGTGCACGGGGTTGCCGCCGGCAACGGCGCTATTCTCCAGAAGGTGATCGAACAGGCTGGCCAGTGCCGCCAGTTTGCGACGGATGGTGGCCCCTGCCAGGCCACGGGTTTCCAACTGGGCGCGCCAGGCCAGCACGTGCGCGTGGGTGACCGCGCGGCATTCCTCGGCGCCGGTGAGGCCTACAAAGTCGAGAAGTCTTCCAGGTCGTTTTGATAGGCGCGGCGGGTGCGCGGATTGTCGATATTGGCTTCGGCCAGCTCCTGGAACTCGACGACGCTCAATCGACGTTCGCTGGGGTTGGCGTGGTGGATCAGCGAGTTCATAGGTCTTTCCAGGTTTCGAAGCGCGCCCTAATCTGGGGCCATTCCGGAGCTCCCGTATCAAGCGTTCATGCTCGGGTTTCGGCGCCGGCCGCTGCAAACCGTCGGTGCGCCCGGTACCAGAACCCATCGGATGAGGTGTATTGATACAGCAGCACAATCGGCACTTGGTGCGTGCGCCACAGGTTCCACAGCACACCTAGGCCGAGACCCAGTCGCTGATGCGTAGGGTTGATTTCCAGCATGTTGATGTACAGCCGATCGCCGAGGAGATTGATGCCGTAATCGACTTGGCCAACGCGATGGCCATCGACCTCGATATCGTCCAGGTAATCGGTACCGGGAAACACATAGTTGCCCCGGGGGGATTCTTGCCGGCGATTGACCAGGTACACGCGTGCAGTTGCGTCATTCAGGGATTTTTGCCGCACGTCAACGAAAAAGGTCGCGCAGCGGCTCAAAAATCGACATACGGCGAACCCTGTTAAAAAGTCTTGATAACCTATTTTATCACGACTTATTTGAAGGTATGAACGTATCGGCTAATACTGTCGATAAGTGACCGGCAGCGGTACTATGTTCGCGATAAAAGCTAAAGCGGGATGATAGGTATTGGAGGTGTCTCTCAGATGTCGGTTTCTGAATAGGTGCGACATCTGAATGGCGTCGTGCTGTTGGTGGGCCTCTGCGATTGCTCTGCGAACGTGACAAGGGCACATGGCCATGTCTAGAATCGGTGCGTTAATAGCGCCCAAGAGCACTCTTTAGAAGGAAGGTTTTATGAACAGTATTTATCTCGAAGCTCTTGAGGAATATGAGCAACTGACGGGCACACCTTATCGCGATGAGTATTACCTGACACCTGCTTCTGTGCCGTGCGAATTACTCAAAATCGTGAGTAAAGTAAAAGTCAGCCAAGCAAGCAAGGAACAGATAGATCTGATTTATCAGACACAGAAATACAATCAAGGAGGGATCGTTGTGCTTCCAGACGACAAAAAGCACCTGGTGGATGATTTCAACGCATGTAAAGAACGAGTGGAGTTATGGAATGCTACGCTTTGAGCTGAATGCGTTCGACGAGCAGCAGCTCCAACTGGTGAACCAGCAACGGGGCATGAAGCTGACCGGCCTTGGTAAACACAACTGAACCACGGAAAAGAGGTATTTATGGTAAGCACAGTAACGATCTACAAGAGCGCGGGGATCATCAAGATCGACGAAGTGTCGTTCTGCCCTGAAAGCTTTTCGGAAGCAAGGATAGAGGACGGACACCCAAACGGCCCCGTATTTTGCTTGGGAGCGGCAAAGGCAGTGATCAGTTTAACTGACGCGAACTTACTGGTCGCGGCTGGTGTGACCGACAATAGGTAGGAAAGCAGATACGCACCGTTGACCTTGAGGCCCGTAGCGCCAAGCGAATCGAGTGGGCTCCTGAGGTAGCGATTGACGATGTGCTGGCCTGCGTCCAAGCACTCTTTGAATAGCCAAGGAGAAAGCGATACGCGCAGAATGGCGAAGGCTTACTACTTTGGAGCAGATGCATGATGCAAGAACAATTAATCTCTGAAGGCGACCGAGTGGATCACAAGCTGTTTGGCCTTGGGACTGTGACGGAGGCAAGAAGCGAGGGCTTTACCAGTAGTAATACGACAGCCGGAAGCGGGTATCCCGTCACGGTCAAATGGGACGATTCCGAACGGCGGGATAATACTGTGATGCACTGGGCATTAACCAAGGTGTCATCACCTGATGTGCGCCCATACAAATTCTGGGATAAGCAATACCAGCCACTAAGGGAGCATTGGTTAAGCACTCGCCGTAAGGTAGAGCTGCTATCCGTAACGTTTCAGCCGGACTGGAAAGAGCTCGATGAGGCGATCAATGCCGAGGAAGAAGCATGGGTAAAAATGAGAGATTTTATCAACGCCCCGCGCAACTAACAGCTTTGCCAATAACAGCGAGTGATAGCGAAATTCGCACCAGGTCCACTCCAGTCTGTGGAATTAGGATTAAGAAAACGGCCTGGTACGCTCAAGCCCAGCCATGCGCTGGGCCGAGGCAGTAGAACCCACCCCTTCAAGATTCGCAAGAGCCCCAGCCATGACCACCACGGCACCGCGTAAGTACATCCTCGCCGAGCCCCCGGCGCTGCTCACCGAACTGCTGACCGTGACGCTGCAGGGCACCGACTGCGAACCGTTTTAACGGTCGAATTTTTTTGAGTGTCGTTGCTCCTTTTTCTGAGCTAGCCAATCAATGGCTGATAACAACAACACCCCATCAGCTGGTCCCTCAAGCTTTACGGAGCTGCCAGTCGTGTTGTCTGTAATTATGACGGTAGGAGTGGCCGTAACCCCGGCTTTGACGGCCTCCTCGGCCTGCTGGCCGACACGCTGGGCAATCACTTTGTCGGTGGCTGCACAGGACAATAGGGCCTGGTTAGTAACACCAACAACGCTCAGATGCCCATCGAAACCCTCACCGTTGCTACGGGTCCGGTCAAAGATTTTGTCAATGGCTTGCCAGAAGGCAGGCGCGCCACCAAGCGCCCCCGCACATTCAGCGAGCTTGGCTTCGTGTACTGCGGTCGGACCGTGCAAATCTAGTGGCAGGTGATGCCACTGCAGGTTTACATCCTTCTGCTGCTGTATCCAGGTTTTCAACGCAGGTGTGTAAGTCTTGCAGTAGGGGCACTCCAGATCCGCGAACTCAGTCACTGTCCAGCGTGCTTTGGAAGGACCAAACAACCACGGGCCTGTGTTGTGCGGGGGTGGTATCTCACTTCGAGTGAGGGCTAAGCAGGCCATCGATGTGCCTGCCAAAACGCACCCCAGCATCAACCAATATTTGCGAAGGCCTGTCATGCCCGAGCCTCTGCTGGCTTCGATGAAATCAGCGCTTGTTTACGAAGGGCCTCAAGAAGAGCGTTCTCAGCATTCTCGGGTTGTGGGTGCTGTCGCAGCCAGTTGGCTAACACCGCGTGAAGTTGGGACTCGATGTCACGACGATCCACCGCACGAACCAAAACCTGTTGCAGTTGCTCTATCAAAACGGGGGCACACACCTCAAGAGTTTGAAGGGCGTCTTCACCCGGTTGTTCAAGCAGCTGGGTCAGACTTTCTATCAGGTTCCGGGTCAGGGAATTCAATGCTCTCATGCTTGGCGCTCCAGGGCCGTGACTTGCTCGGGGAAAGTAATGATGTGAGGTTCGATACCGCGATAGCGGTCAAGCGTTGCAGCAACTTCAATGGCGGCATCGAGCTCGCTGCAGCCTTTGGCTTGCATGATGTCGAAGCGTTGCTTTTTCTCTTCCGGCTCGGTCATGGCGAGGGCTAGGTACAAACTCGGTGGTACCGCCCGGAACAAGGTGACTTCGCTGGACGCTCACACTGCGGCCACTTAGCCAGCAAGAAGTCTCGAGCCGTTGTATACCACCTCGAGTTGCCGGCCCTGTAGGGTCTGTGAGGTCGCCGCATAACACCGGGCCAAGCTCTCACTTCATAGACGGCGATAGGTGCCGGGTGTCGCCTCCAAAGCTCGAACTGTGGTGAGCCATCCCAAACCAAACCATGGCCTCTTTGAGTAGAAATATACCGCTTTGAGGCGAGTCTCTGGTTTGCATAGCTGAGGGGCATAATAGGCTTGTGCTTATTTGCGATGCAGGGCAATAACGTATTCGCAAGTTACCGGCGTAGCGTTTTCGAACGTGCAAGCTTCTTCAGGTAGGCCCAGCTGAAGGCAGTCGCCCTGTTCCAATATGTAGAGGGTAGCGCCTTTGGTAAACGTTAATGTGCCTTGCGTGATCCATACCTGCTGATGAAGAAATACGTAGGCGGTGGCAGGGTAGCTGACACGAACTCCCGGCGGCAGTTTCACGCTGATCAGCTCCAGTGGCCACCCCTCCCGCGGAGATATTTGCTGGCGTGTGTAACCCGTTTCCGGGTCCACCCAGCGCGGTTGCTCCGCGGCTCTTGAGAGAAGTCCCGAGCGCCCCTCGGCGCGATGCAGAAGGGTGGAGAGGGGCAAGCCGAGGGCTCCCGACAGCCGGCCTAGAATCGTCGAGGTAGGGCTGACCTGGGCATTTTCAATTTTGCTAATCATTGCCTTTGATACACCGGAAAGCTGGGCTAGCTCGCTGATGGACCATTCACGCGCGGTGCGCTCGGCTTTGAGGGTCAACGCGATATCAATGGGTTGATTGTTCACTATAAGAAAATTCCAGATGGAGAAGATTTGACTCTAAGCTTAGCGTTCGATGTGCATTTGATTGGTGCGAAAAATAAATAATGCTCTTATTTTGTGCGTAAAATTCCTTTAAAATAATAACTAATTGATATTTATCGTAAAATTACATCGATCTTTTTTTGTTTCAGAATAAATCTATTGCTTTTGGCGTCTTTGATTAGAAGTATAAATTTGTGTGTGCGGGTCGATTGTTTACTATGTGAAACAGGGGGTGGCATTCTGTCACTGTCTTCCAAGCTACCTTATCGTATTTGGGGGTGTCTATGCCGGCTCAGCAAATGGAACAAGGCTATCTGACGGGTGAGCAAATCATCCATTCGATTAAGGAAATGATCACGGCTTCGGGGATCAATACCAACGCATTTTATAAAACGTTTCGCCAAGCCCCGCTGCCTAAGGCAACGTTGAAAAAAGTGTTCCAGCAGTACTTTTATTACATCCGTACTTTCCCTCAGATCCTGGCAGGTACTTCGCACCGCACCGACAGCGAAGTGATTCGAATGAAGTTGGCGCGCACGGTAGTGTCTGAGCTTGGTGATGGAGTGGGCGAAGCACACTTCATTATGTTTGAGCGTGTACTTGCCGGCGTCGGCATCACGTTGGATGACTGGAAGAAGGTTGAATACATTCCCGAGGCCAGCGAGCTGGTCGATGGCTTGCGTCGAATTTTCCTTGAGGGTTCGACAGAGCATGCCATTGGTGCTCATTACGTTATCGAAGAGTTCGGCTTTCCGATGATCGCCAACCTCTACGAAGGCTTCCGCCTCTACAGCGGGTGGAAACACGAAGACTTCACCTACTTCTATCTGCACATGCTGGTCGAAACCGATCATGTGCAATGGATCAGTGATGCGGTCATGGAGGCCGCCCGGGACACTGACAACGGTAACGATATCCTGGAGGGCGCTGCCGATGTGCTGAACTTGTTGACCCGATTCTGGCAAGGACTCAACCGAGTAGCCACTCACGCTTGAACGATCAAGACAAGGGGGGCGGGAAGCCATGGATGATTGGACATTGATTGGTCGAGTGGCGCCCTTCAGGGATGCCAGTGCATATGCAGCATCCTCAGGGGCCTTGAACCTGTCGCAAGGACTTCCCGAACCCCTGTTTGACAATGCCATGAATGCGGCGTTGGCCCGCCAGGTAAGGGCGGGCTGGCAGTACGCCGACCCTCCCGGCGAAATGATCTTGCGCGAAAGCATTGCGGGCCACAATGCCGGCTATGCGCCCGACACCGAGGTTCTGGTGACCAGCGGCTGTACCGAGGCCTTGTACTTGGCCCTCTACGCAGCGTCCACGCAATACGGCAGCAAGGTCGCTTTTTTTGAACCCTTCTATCCCTATTACCCAGGAATGGCCACATTGTTGGGGTTGGAGTTTGTTGCAGTGCCGTTATCGGTGGGGCATTCAATCGGTCTCGACTGGGCAATGCTCGAACAGCAATTGCGTGCCGGTGTTCGCATATTGCTGCTCAATACGCCCCACAACCCGACAGGGTGGTGCATGTCCGCTGATGATTGGCAGCACATGGTGGCGTTGGCAAAAAACCATGACTTCATGGTGATCGTCGACGAAGCCTATCGTCACTATCAATACGACACTGACGCACCGACGTGGTATCCCCACCAGCAGATTCCCATGATGGTGGCCGGTAGCGCTTCAAAGTTGTTGTCCATGACGGGAGTCCGGATCGGCTGGTTATGCGCGCAGGCAACCTTCATGGAGCGAGCCTATGCCCACCACCTCTATCTGAGCTATTGCCAACCCACTCCCATACAGGCAGCCGTTGCTGTTTTGCTTGATGAGTTGACCGTCGTGCGACTCGATAGCTTGCGTGAGCATTACAAGCACAAACGTGATCGCCTGGCTGGTGCACTGCTGGCTGCTGGGTTGGATATCCGGTTACCGGCAGGCGGCCATTACATCATGGCCGACTATTCACGGCGGGCGCCTTCATTGTCTCCGGTTGAATTCAGTCAACACCTGGCCGTTCGTTGCGGGGTCATGCCATTGCCTGCGACGCCTTTCTACCTGGGGCAGTGCCCTACCTATGTCAGGTTTTCTTTCTCGGTAGCCAAACCCATTGTTGATCAAGCCTGTGCCCGTCTGGAGGATTTTTGAAATGGAGAAGCATGTATTCGACGTCATTGTCGTAGGCGGCGGTCCCGCAGGGCTTGGCGAGTGTATCAGGCTGATCGATCTTGGCCTGAAAGTCGCTGTCATCAGCGATGTATTCGGGGGGTGCATGGGCATGATGGGAGACCATCAATTGCAGTCATATTGCAATGAACTGGAGATCGAAGGTGCGCCCTATCCCTTGCATCGGTTCATGCGCAAGTTGTGCATCAGCCCCACCGGTGAGGAATACGCAGCTTATATCCGGAGCAACTTCAAAGCCTTGCCATTGACCCGGATCCAGCAACGAGCGGTCACCGTCAGCAAGGCTCAGGAGCTGTTCGAGGTGCGTCTGGCCCCGGGCTCCCAGCATCATTCCTTGCGCGCGCGGCAGATTATCCTTGCAACCGGAATTCGCCCGAAGGCGCCGCCCTTTGAAATGCCCAATGCCCGTTGGTTGAATTGCTTTGAAGTCTACCAAATGGTTGCGCGAGCTCAGGCCCAGCGTTTCCTGCAGCAGGATGTGGTCATCTTCGGCAGCGGTAACAGTGCGTTTCAGATCGCACTGTTGTTGGCCCCGTTCGCCCGCAATGTGTCGATCCTGATCAAGTCCTATCTGGGACTGTACCCCCAAGAGACCGATGATCGCTTTGCCCTCAGGTCCCTGAGCCAGCGCACGTTGGAAATGATTGCTAAGACTTCCTCCAGTTCCTTCCAAGGGCCACTCAACAGTGCCAACTGTACGGGCCGGGCCAATATCTGGCTGCATGCCTACAACAGCATTCGCCAGGACGGCGACAAGGTCGTCCTGGACCTTCCTGCATCACTCAACGGCAATTCGCTGCTCCAGGCGTCCTGTCGCAAAGCTCAAGAGGTGGGCCGGCTGGTCGCTGCCCAGGCATCCGAGGGGTATGAGTTGCACTTGGATGTATCGGCGAAGGACCAATGCCTGGTCTCGGCCATCGGCGTCACCGCACAACTCCCCGCCACCGACTGGCCGCAACTGCTCAACCAGCAAACCGGCTTTACCTGTCATCAGGATGGGAAAAGCCCTGTCGCCGGTCTGTATTTCGCGGGTGCAGCTTCAGGCTATGCGTCGATCAACACGATGGTGCCCGCCGCCGCAGAAATGAGTGTCGAGACATCGCTGCAAGAAGGACTACGGTCATGGGCGTGAGGATGTTCCAGCCGCTGCGTCTGGACCTTGGCGAAGTGCTAGGGCTGTCGGCAGCAGAGCTCAAGCAGGCCATCGCGCAGGCCAAGGTGCTGGTCATCGCCAACCAGGACGTCAGCGTTGCCCCCTATGTGCAGTTGATGCGCAGGCTGGGCTCGCCTGTGCATCACGTGTTGGCCAAGTACTGCCTTGAGGACTATCGGGAAGTGCTAACCGTGACCAATCTTCATCGGGACGGCGAAGCCTTGGGAGTGCATGAAGGAGGAGGGTATTGGCACACCGACATGTCGTACAAATCGGCGAATACAGTGTTCACGTCACTGCTGTCAGTACGTGTTCCGGACCAGCACGGGGAGACCCAATTCATAGATTGTGTCGCAGGCCTGCATCAGGTTCGCCAGTGGCTGGAAAGCCCAGGTTGCCCGCCGCACCTGAAGGGTCTCGACCTGGAAAACCTGCGGATTCACCACCGTTTCGGCAATCGCGACACGCTGCGCAATGTCGACGCCGCAGTGCAACAGCTCAATCCCCAGGAGGCTGGCGCACTGGAAAACACCGTGGTCCACCCCCTGGTGTACAAACACCCGCTCGCCTGCACGGCGTCGCTGTATGCGCCGGCCGCCACGGCTATGCAAATAGACGGGGTGACGCCTGTACTGTCCCATCGCATTCTCGACAGTCTGGTCGACTTTCTTGTCCAGCACGCGCCGCGCTATCGGCATGCCTACCGCCCAGGCGACATCGTGATCTGGGACAACCTCTCAACGCTGCATAAAGGTCCGCCAATACCCAAAAGTGAAGGGGGCGCCGATGCGCGTCTTCTCTATCGCATGAACGTCGACTTCCAGTGAGGCACTACCATGATCCAGACCATCGTTTTCCTGACGCCCCATTACCTCAACTTTGCCTCCGAGAAGGCGTTGCAGACGCTGGGTCGAGATTGCCGGACAGTGCTGATCGCCTATCATGCCGACGTCCTGCCGCCTGCGCTCGAGCGTAATGTCTCGCAGATTGTGCGTGTGGATGCCGACCTGCAGCGCAACATCCGTCCGCTGCTGGATCATGACCAATGTCGCAGCATCGTGAGCGATGAGCTGCGAGCCGTGCAGGGCCACACTTCGTCATTGCGTATTTTCTGCCAGGAAGAGTGCCACGTTGAGCTGGCGGCTCAGTTGCGCGAGGAGTTCGGATTAGAGGGCGATACGCAGGCGATCGTGGCGAACTTTCGCGACAAAGTGCTGATGAAGCACGCAGTCAGCCAGAAGGGGATACGCATTCCAGAGTTTGTGCCACTGGATCACGTACGGCTATCGGCTGAGCCGCAGGCTTACTACGCCGAGCTGACGGCGCGATTGGGCTTGCCCCTGGTCCTGAAGCCGGTGAACGCAGCGGGCAGTTTCGAGGTGTCGATCATTCGCAACGAGGCCGAATTCATCAAGGCCCGCGAACAAGTATTGGCCTCGCCGTATCATTTTGATTATGAGGTGGACGAGTTCATCGACGGCGACATGTTCCAGTGCGACTCGTTTGTGGTTGACGGTCAAATCCGTTACTGCGGTGTGCTGGAACTGGGCTGCACCAACTTCGACTTCGTCCAGGGCAAGCCCTTGAGCGTGATTCCCGTGGCCGACCCCACGCTCAAGGCAACCCTGGAAGCCTTCAACCGGGACGTGATTGCGGCCCTGAACTTTCGCAACGGTTCGACGCACCACGAGGTCTTCGTGGACCGCAAGCGCGGTTATCCGGTGTTCCTGGAAATTGCCGCACGCGTACCTGGCGGCATCGGGGTGCCATATCATGAGAAAAACAGCGACATCAACCTGATCGACGCCAATCTCTACCTCGTAGCTGGCGCCGCGGCGCTCGATGACATCAAGCCCAACGAGAAGAACAATGTGGTGTCCGCCTTGTTGCCCTTGCGCAAAGGCCGGATCAGCCAGCTCAACGAGCCCCCCATTTCCAGTACCTACAACATCGACTGGCGGGTCGCCCCCGGCATGGTGGTGGACTCCCGGTCCCTGGCCGATACCGCGGGCATCCTGACTTTGTATAACGCTGATCCAAAGGTACTTCGCGCTGACTTCGAAGCCTTGCAGCACTACGTACCGACCCAGGTGGAAGTGCTGGAGCCGGGCACCGCTTGATCAATCCAGTGGGCGGCAGGCAGCAGGTTTTTCTCAAGGAGCAGGCATGAAGACAGGAATACTCGGTGCCGTCAGCATGGCGGTCTACTGCATCTCGACGGCGCTCTCGGCCGTCTGGGTCATGGTGGCGTTCACCCGTATCAGTGGGGCGGCGTTGACATTCATTACCTTCCTGATGGCCTGGGCGGTATTTTTCGTGGTGCATACCTTGCGAGGTCATGACCCGTTTCGCCTGCTGCGGGAGGAGTGGCGAGGCGTGCTGCTGCTCAATGTGCTGACGTTGTTCAGTTGGTGGTTGATGTTCATGGCATTGCAGCGCATCGAGGCGTCGGTGGAGTCGGCGATCTATCAGGGCTGGATGCCGCTGGTGGTGGTGGTCTGTGAAATGCTGGTGGCGCGCTCCTCGGTCAGTCGTTCCCGCTGGCTGGGCGCGCTGCTGATCCTGTTGTCGCTGATGGCGTTGGTCCTTATGCGTCTCGCGCTTGGGGTCACGGCCCAGGTAAGCCTGGTCAACTTGCATGAGGGCATAGCCCTGGCGACTGTCGCCGGGATCACTGGCGGGATCTATGTGTTCTGCTCGGCTCGACTGAACCGCGACAGCAAGTACAGCGCCATGGATATCCTGTGCGTCAGATTCTTCCTGCTATTGATCGTCACAGGGTGGGTCGGCCGGGAAAATTTGCACCAGTTGCTCACGCTGGATACTGCCATGCTCGGCCAGTTGATCAAGCTGGCGTTTGTCAGTGTGCTGATTCCGGTGTTCACCCTGCAATTTGCCATTCAGCACTTGGGAGGCGGGCGGGTGTCAATTCTCACGCCTTGCGTGCCGGTCATTGCCTTGGCCGCCGAGTTCGTGCTCTCCACCTGGCATAGTCCTTGGGTTCCCGTCCTTGTGACGCTGGTGTGCGTGGCGGTGTTGTTGTCCAACGTCTGGTTTTCGCGAGACAGGCGCGCTGTTCATTCTGGGCCCATGCCTGTTGCTCTTCAAAAATAGACTGCTGTTTGCTGGAGATCCCATGACTCTTTCCTTGGCCTTTGCGCAGGGAGCGGCAGACGCTTGCTCGAATGACGGCCGCAGCGTGCTGGCACGCACGTTGGAAATCGCACGAACCTTGATTGGTTTCCCCTCGGTCAGCGACCGCTCCAATCTGGACCTCATCGAATGGGTGAGCGGGTACCTGCATGGTGTCGGGGTGCATGCCCAGATTCTGCCGGACGCCTCCGGGCGCAAGGCGAACCTGTTTGCCAGCCTTGGACCGCCGCGCCCGGGGGGCATCATCCTGTCCGGACATACCGATGTGGTGCCGGTAGCGTGCCAGGCCTGGGCGCAGGATCCGTTCAGCGCCCATCTGGATCAGGATCGGCTGTACGGTCGCGGCAGTTCGGATATGAAGGGCTTCATCGCCGTGGTGCTGGCGATGGTTCCCGAGCTGATGGCGTCTGCACGGCAAAGCTTCCACCTGGCCTTGTCCTATGACGAGGAGGTGGGGGCGATTGGGGCGAAACATTTGGCCCCGTTCATCATACAGGCACAGTTGGAACCCGCCGGTTGCATTGTCGGCGAGCCGACTTCAATGGCGTTGGTGATCGGTCACAAAGGGCGTCATGAAATCAATTGCTGTGTCCAGGGCAAGGTGGCGCACTCATCCTTGCCGAGTGAGGGAGTCAACGCCATCGATTATGCCGCGCGGGTACAGATGCAGCTTCAGCAAGTGGCCAGACGGCTTGCACAGGGGCCGTTGGACAGCGGGTTTGATGTCCCGTACACCACCGTCCAGGTCTGCCGGGTCAACGGTGGTGTCGCTGGCAATGTCATTCCTGGTCAATGCAACTTCGACTTCGAGATTCGCTACTTGCCCGGCTGCGATGCCGAGCAACTGCTGGTACAGATCCAGGACGACGCCAAGCAGGCCATGCACGGTGAGATGAATGATCGCGCTGCGACGGCGTCCATCGAGTTTTCCCACACGTTGCATACCCCGGGGTTGGATGAGAAGGGCAACCAGGCCTTCGCGCAATGGGTCCGTGAGGCCAGTGCAATGGCCCATGACCGACAACGAGTGGCATACAGCACTGAGGCCGGGTTGTTCCAGGCCGCAGGAATTCCGACGATCGTCTGCGGCCCAGGGAGTATCAAGCAAGCGCACAAGGCGAACGAGTATGTGGACCTGGCTCAGCTTGAAGCCTGTGAACAGTTCCTGCGCCGCCTGGCGTGTTACGAGCCATTGCCCCCGATGCCCGCCGGGGGGGAGCAATGAGCGCCACAGCCCTGGATAGCCAGGGGCGCGAACGCAGGAAACTGGTCCTGGCGGTGAGCGTGGGCGCCGCATTGGAATGGTTCGACTTTACCCTGTTTGCAATCTTTGCCTTGCAGATCGCCGTCGCGTTCTTTCCGGCGTCCGACCCATTGATTTCGTTGCTCGCTTCCTACCTGGCGCTCGCCGTTGGCTTCGTGGCCCGCCCGTTGGGCGCGCTGCTGATGGGGCGCTATGCCGATCGCCGCGGGCGCAAGGCCGCGCTGACCCTGTCCATCATGTTGATGGGCGCCGGGACCCTGATCATGGCCGTATGCCCGACCTACGAGGCCATCGGTTGGTGGGCGCCGTTGAGCATTGTCGTCGCGCGCATATTGCAGGGGGTGGCAGCCGGGGGAGAGATCGGCGGCGCGCTGGCCTATCTTGTCGAAACGGCACCTGCGAACCGCCGCGGTCTATTTGCGTCCAGCCAACAAGTGGCGCAAGCCGGATCATTCCTGCTATGCGGTGTAAGTGCGAGTCTGTTGTCGAGCGTGCTGACGCCCGCTCAGTTGGATGAGTGGGGTTGGCGCGTGCCCTACGTCTTCGGACTGCTGGTCGTGGTGGCAGGTTTGAAAATTCGCCGCAGTCTTGAGGAAAGCGAGCCGCTGCGCCGCTTTCTCGATAGTCAAGACAAGCACGCGATAGCACGGAAGGGGCCTAGCCTTCGCCCTTATCTGCCCAACCTCGTGATGGGGGTGTTGATCGTCGTTCTCTGGACGGTCGCGACACAATTGATCAATTTCATGCCGACCTATGCATCGATGGTGCTTGAGCTTCCGCGCAACAAGGCCTACCTGGGGTTGGTTTTGGTCGGCCTCATCACGCTGCTGTGCCCCTTGACGGCCCTACTGTCGGACCGCATCGGGCGCTACACCGTCATGCTCATTGGTGCTGTGGGGGTCGCGCTCTGTGCCTACCCGGGGTTCGTATGGTTGAACAACAACCCCAGTCTCCAGGCGCTGATCAGCTTCCAATGCGGGCTGGCAGTGCTGATGGTGCTTTACACCGGGCCGGCTTCGGCGGCATTGACAGAGCTGTTTCCGGTGCAAGTCAGGGCGTTGGGCGTCTCGCTGGCTTATGCCTTATCGGTGACTATTTTCGGCAGTTCCACTCCGACGCTGATTACCCTGATTTACCGCCAGAGCGGGGATCCCTTAGCGGCCGCTCATTGGTTATTTACAGCGGCATGCCTGAGTGCGACACCGCTCGCCTGGATGTGCCTATCGAAAAGTCGGGCGAGTTCCAGCATGAGGATAGCCATCCAGAGAAAGTATGAGTGAACAAAAATTGTCTTGCCGGTCCCGATCCACGCCTACTCGGTAATAAAAATCAGAAAGCAGGATTCGTAGTGAATAGTTCTGCGTTGCTGCTTATCTGAGTCTGAGTCGGATCAGTGAGAGATCATTGTCCAATTACGCGTGGGATCCAGCGAGTCTCGGTGCTGGGCTCACCCACCTTGAAAGAAGGGGGCTTGAACTCACGTCCAACTCGGCAGTCACCCCCCAATCATCCAGCTTTGATGCCTGAGTCTGTAATTGACGTTTGAGATTTGCTTTTCTCGCCAAACCCTCCGATCAAGCGATCTTTGATCGCGCCGATCGGAGGGTTCACTCGCTTTTTCTCTCCGCCGCCGCGCTCCACCCTTCCATGTTCAAACTTCATGAACGCCACGCCTGCTTTCACTCGTCAGTAATTCCCCGCGATTTCCATCAAGCGCAGCGCCATTCAATGTGCGCGAATCTTTTCGTTGGGCATGGATGTATGTGTGGCGACAGCGGCGACGCCGGCGACAACCCACGTAGAGCGTGGTCTGGAGCATGGCGACAAAAGTGGCGACAGTCGCCACTTTTTGCACGCGTTGACCATTACGCTTGACCGCTATTTCGAGTGAGTATAAAAATTGGCGCACGGATCGCTGTCGTTGACAGCACCAGCCCAGGTAGTCAGAACCTTGAAGGCTACGCCACTTGCGTGGTGGTTCTTCCCCAAGTGCGATTAGCGTCCGGCGGCTCGCACGGTCACTCCCCAAGAGTGATGGATGCCTACTCGACTTATCTGTCCACTGCGGCAGACGATGGACCTTTCTCGCTGCACTGCAGCAACCTCACCTCTCGGCACACTTCGCTGCGCCAGACCTCGCCCGTCTCTTTCTCCTGGAAAGAGACGGGCGCTCGTACCACTGCTGCAAGCCACGTCGTACAAGGCATTGCCGCAACTCTCCTCGTGACAATCGGCCTGACAAATCCGATTCGTCGCCATCCGCAACGACACAGGCACCGGTGCCGCAGCCTATGGAAAAGCTGCACCTGACTGACAGTCAGGCATGCCCCAGGCGTCGATGTTGTTGCCTTCTCCCACCCAGGATCTCCAGGTGCCGAACTCGTCAGTCGGCACAGCCTCCACCCGCCCGTATCTTCGGATGCGTCTAAGGAGGCCAGATTCATGGGGTTATGCCCTTGCTCCCGGTCGTAAGGAGCCGTCGTTCCGCGTCAGTGAACACCTCACAGGCCGCAGGGGCCTTGATCCCTGATAACACTCAACAGCCGTGGCGGGACTACGTGAGGACAACCAGTAATGAACGAGGAGAGTGCCCATGCAGCAGTTAGATCCAAAGCTTGAACTCCCACGGCCACCTCGACCGCTGATCGAGTCGAATCCCGTGGCCGAGCCTTATCCAGTCCAGGCATTGGGTGGGATTCTTGGGCCTGCGGTGCAGCGCATGGCCGACGTCATCGGTGTGCCCCAGGCATTGGCCGCGCAATCAGTGTTGGCTGCCTCGGCGCTGGCCACTCAAGGTCATGCGGGCTTACAGCTCGACGGGAGAAATTATCCCCTGTCGCTGTACCTGATCACGGTGGCCGCGTCCGGTGATCGCAAGACCGCCGCAGACCGATCTGCATTGCTGCCAGCACGACAATGGGAGCGTGAACAGTGGCAGCGCTACCGCGAACAACTTGCTCGGTACCGTGCCGCACTGCGACAGGCGCAGCGTATCAATCCTGCCGACACCGACTCCGCAAATGGCGTGCTGCTCGAAGCGGAGCCATCTGCACCCCGGCTGATCACCACAGACCCGACTATCGAGGCCTTGATCAAGGGGCTCTGTCATGATTTGCCCAGCATGGGCCTGTTCTGTGACGAAGGCGGACAGTTCCTTGGCAGCAGCACTATGAGTCGGGATAAACGTTTGAAAGCGGTCACGACCTTGTCATCACTCTGGGACGGTAGTCCGATTGATCGCGCTCGCTCCATGCCAGGCGAAAGCTCGCGCGCCTATGACCGGCGCGTGAGTCTGCACTTGATGCTGCAACCGTATCTTGCCATGCAGTTACTCAATGACCCATTGCTGCAGGGGCAAGGCATTCTAGGGCGCTGCTTGATGACCTGGCCCACCAGCCTGGCCGGACAACGCAGCTACCAGGCTGTCGACTTGTCCAAAGACGCTGCCCTCAAGCGCTATCATCACCGCCTTTCGGCTCTGTTTTATCAGCCTTGGTCACTTTCCGCTGACGGAGCCTTGCAACTGTCAAAGCTGAGCCTCAGTCCGTTGGCCCGCCGTCGCTGGATTGATCTGCATGACGCCATCGAAGCACAGTTGGGTGAGTTTGGGGAGCTGGCCAGCGTGCGGCCCAGCGGTTCGAAGGCCGCCGACAACCTTTTGCGCGTCGCCGGCATTTTGGCCGTTGTGGAGGAGAGCAGTGTCGTGGAGGTCGACCATATCCAACGGGCCTCGGCCTTAGTTGGCTACTACCTCACCGAGATCCAGCGCCTGACCGAGCAGGAGCCGGTGTGCAGGGTAAAAGAAGAGGCGGACCGGCTGTTGCGCTGGCTGCAGGTCAAGGATTGGAAGCGCTTCAGTATTCGAGATCTGAATCGCAACGGTCCCCGCTTTGCCCGCAAGAGCAGTCGTCATGCCGCAAAGCTGCTGGTCGAGTTGATTGATCATCAGTGGTTGATCTCCGACGGCCACACCTTCGAGGTGCGCCATGTTCAATCTTGATGAAGCGCTGCGCAACCATCTGGCTCAACGCCAAAAGGAGCCGAAAGTGCGATTTGTCGCCGGTACTGTCGCCACTTTGTCGCCACGCTCAAAGGCAGGCAAGGCAAGGGTTGTCGCCGGTGTCGCCGGTGTCGCCACCCTCCATAGAACTATCACCTCGACGACCTCCATTATCCAATGGTTGGAAGGGCAGGGCGCGCATCTTTACGTCACCGACAACACGCTGTGTTTTCGCCCGACTGATTGGGCTCAGTTCGCGATTGTAAGTGCGCACTGGCGGGCCCTTTTGCATGATCTCGCAGCAGCCGATCAGGAACAGAAAAATGGCTCGGGTCGGTAAGCGAGTTGGGCGCAATTTCGGCTTCGGTCGCCAGCTCAGCTATGCCGGACCGCAGGCACTGAAAGACCTGTTTGGCGACGGCCATTTTGCTACCGTCAAAGCCCATAGTGATCGCTGGCAGGCCTTCGTGCGTTGGTGTCTATCCGAGGAAGGGCCGAGGCTCAATGATGCGCGACAGATCGACCGCGAAGTCCTAATGCGGTACGCCGTCCACGTGCGGGAGCAGGTTGATCAGGGCAACGTCGGCATTGCCACCGCGCAGAACCGACTGTCCAGCGTGAACCGAACGATGGCTGCGTTGCGCGGTGATCAATACGTCAAAATTCCGAGTCCGAGCAAGGCGCTTTACTTGCAGCGCTCAAGCGTGCGTAGTGAGGCGCCACAAGGCCAAGACCGTGTGCAGGTCAAGCTGATTGCGCAAGCGCTGTCAGAGCGACAGCAACTGAGGGTGAGTGCCATCGTGCTCCTCGCTCGGGAGACCGGCATGCGCCTACGTGAAGCGATCTTGGCGGACTTGCCCCGGCTGCAACGTGAGGCTCGGCAACTGGGCAAGATCAATATCCAGGACGGCACCAAAGGCGGTCGATCAGGCGCATCGGCACCGCGTTGGATTGCGGTCACGGATCAAGTTCGTGGCGCCCTCGACAGGGCCAGCGAGGCCTCACCCAAGGGCAGTCGGAATCTGTTAACACCTGATGAAAGCTACAAAGATTTCTTACAGACAATCGTACGACCGGCGCGGGACATCATGCATGAGCATGGATTGAAAGGCTTTCATGAACTGCGGGCGGCTTACGCCTGTGAGCGCTATGAACAACTGACCGGCTTCTCCGCGCCCATCAATGGCGGTCTTGGTCAACGAGAGGATCGAGCACTCGATCAGCGTGCACGTCAGCAGATCAGCCACGAGTTGGGGCATAACCGCATCGATGTGGTGAGTGCCTACATCGGAGGTCGTCGATGAAGTCCGAGTTCGATATGGCGTTGTTTCTGAGCCCCGTGCTCAAAGGTGCGCATGCCACGCGGCAGCGGCACATCAGGCAAGCAGAAAGGATGCACGAGGCGATTCGTGAGCGCTGGAGTTGTGACACCCCCTGGTCCTGGAGGGAAAAGCACGTGAGATGGTTTTTTGAGCAATATCTGCGTTGCTCAGCACCAGCGACCGTTTACTACTACGAGTTAACCGCAGCACTGATTCGCCTTCGGCGTAAATGCCGTTGAGCTGTAGGTATGGTGGTTTACTAAAAATGGATGCTTCATTAGGCAAAAATTTTCGCCACAAAGAAGGGGGGAGATCAAGCCGTGTTCATTCTGCTTGGGGTGCTCCAAAAATAGACGGATCGACTCGGAACTTCTTTTTTGACGCTCTCGTCGAGTGGAGTTCAGCAGGTCTATGGCTGAAGCAGAGGGGCGTCAATTGACCCGATAAGTGACAGATTTCGCTATATGAAGGAATTTTTCGACCTTAATAAATAAGGTTGTTATTCATTCATACCTTAATAATATATATCAAATAGTAAAAAATATCTTAATATTTAATTCATCTACGCACGTTCAGCATCTAATCTATAAACTCAATTACGGAGGGGGATTTATGTTGATCTTTATGAAATCGATGATTATTGGACTGTGCATAGCAGCCCCAGTCGGCCCAATAGGCCTTTTATGTATACAACGGAGCCTTATGCGAGGCTGGAGGTCAGGTTTTGCAACAGGGTTAGGTGCAGCAACCGCCGACGCAATGTATGGCTTTATAGGTGCGTTAGGGATCACCGCGATTATCACAACACTGATTATGTTCAAACCCTGGCTGTGCATTTTCGGCGGGCTTTTTCTGGCGTACATCGGCTACCAGACGATAAAGTCAAAGGAGCCTGCAACCGCCTTGTCGGGCGAACGGGCCGGCATGATGAAAGCCTATTCGACGACATTGCTTTTGACCTTATCGAACCCGATGACCATCTTGTCGTTCATCGCCATATTCGCGTCAATGAGCGATGGCATGGTCGGCGACCAAGGCCAGCATTCAGTGTGGCCAATGGTGACCGGTATATTTCTAGGTTCCGCGGTTTGGTGGCTTGGATTAAGCGGTTTTTCCTCCGCATTCAAAACCAGAATATCCAAGTCAAAACTCAAATTGATTAACTACTTTTCCGGATCGACCATCACCGTCCTTGGTGCGTATCAAGTGGTCACCGGTGTCATGCTTGCCGCTGCTACATAAGGACCACAGGGGCGTGCAGCGGCCCCTATTAAAGAGCTAGGGGCTGCATTTTCAACTCGATATAGGCTTTCAAACGTCCTATCGCGAGATAGATGTCTGATACGGCAGCACTGCTAAAAGATAATCGGACCTGATTAATCCCCGTCCCCACCATTGAAAAAAAAGAGGTGGGAAAAACAATAACCTTGAATTGAGTCGCGCACTCCTGCATCTCTGAATAACCAAACCTTATCGGCAACTGTACATTGATGAAAAAGCCGCCCTCGGGGTCATTCCAGATGATGGCCCGCTGGCCGTTGGCATTTGGCGGGAAGTGCTCCTCAAGACACTTGATCATCCAGTTTCTTTTTTTCAAATAGGACATTGTCTTTGGCTCATTTAAGGCCTTCAAAGAATAATCGTTTTCTATCAGGAGCCCACCGACAACGGCTTGGCACAGCGCTGAAGTATTGACCGTTATCACGCTTTTGGCTTTGCATATTTTAGTGCTTAGGGCAGTTACCTCAACGTCCTCCGGCCCCATCAGGTACCCCATACGCAAGCCCGGGAAGATTGATTTCGCAAAGGACCCCATCAGGACGACTCGACTGCTATCAATCGATTTCATCAAGGGTATCCGAGCCCCCTCGTACCGAAAGTATCGGTAGGCGTTGTCCTCTAAGATCAAGAAGTCCCTTGCCCTTGCCAGCGCGACCAGAGCCTTTCTCCCTTCAAACGAGAGGCTGTCCGCCGTTGGGTTACTGAAATCTGAAATAGCATATAACGCCTTGACCTTCTCTCCGGAAGACTCAATGGCATTCACGGCATCGGACAAGGCGTGAGAATCCAGAAAATCTGCAATCGGAACAGGAACGGTCTTTACTCTCAAAAGCTTCGCAATGCCGGTTATCCCTGAAAAAACGGGGTCAGGCACTAGCAGTACACCACCGTCATCAAAAATTGATAACAAAGCCAATGTCGCTGCTTCCTGAAAGCCCATACAGACCACAATATTTTCAACGTTGGAGACGACTATCTCCTCATCGACACGCATATGCTCAGCGAGTATTTCATTGATAATCCCACTGGTTTTTCCGTACTGGCAAAGTCGTATCGAGAGCGACTGCTCTGCCTGGGTGACATACCGCGCGTAACTGGCCAACCCCTTATAGATAAGAGCAGGATCGCACAGGTCATCATCCGGTCGACCAGACGCCAGGGAAATAGCATCTGGATGCGCACTGGAGAGAGAGTTCAGAAGATTTATGACATTCAGAACGGGGTCATCGAAGGCGGAGCGTTCGAGCGCGATGGACATGATCGTTTCCCATAAACAAGCGGCGAGCCAATGAAGGCCCGCCGCGAGTGATTGATATCACTTACGCCGGATCAAGCACGCTTTCAATACCGACCCTGCTTTCCATTGTTTGAAATGCTTGAAGTAAATCCTCTTTAAGGTCCTCGAGATCCTCCAGCCCAAAGCACAATCTAACCAGGCCCTTACCGATTCCCATCTCAGCCTTTTCCTGGTCAGACATAGAGGCATGACTTCCACTAAACGGTTGGGCCACCATAGAGGTGACACACGCCATTCCCGTTCCCGTGCCAAACCATTTCAGCGCGCTGGTAAACACTTTGTAATGGTCAACCAGATCAGATCGAATATCGACAAATACGATGCCGCCATAACCGACCAGTTGTTTGCCATCGATATTTGGAAAGTAAACGTGTTCAATAAATGGAAGCGATTGTAAATAGCTCAGCATGACGGTGGTCGTCGAACTATGCTTTTCCATGCGCAAACTAAATGTCTGCATACTTCTTCGAAGTAACCATGCGCTATGAGGTGTCAGTATCGAGCCTGAATAGAAACGGCCCTCAAGCAGTCGATTGTAAAGCTCATGATCATTGACAAGTACCAGGCCACCCATGACGTCACTATGACCAGAGAAGTACTTTGTAGCGCTGTACAACGAAATGTCAGCGCCAAACATTAACGGCTTTTGAAACAGCGGGGTTGCCCAGGTGTTATCAACTACCACCAACGCTTGCGGATTTATCTTCTTTACGGCTTCGCTGACATTATGGATGTCGATATCTTTAAGAAAGGGGTTGGTCGGTGTTTCGAAGATGACCATATCCACTGCCGGGGGCAGCTTCTTCAACCCATCTTCAGTAGTCAGGTCCAAAATGGTCAGTTGCGCACCGATACGTTTGGCGTATCTCTGAAATAACTTATACGAGCATCCGTAGATATATTTGTTTATGACCAGCGACCCACCCGGCTTGAGTAGTTCTAGCACCATATAAATAGCACTCATTCCTGTGGCGTACGCTAGTGCATGCTCACTGTTCTCTAGCGCCGCAACCACCTGCTCCAACTCAGTGACGTTGGGGTTGGACTTCCTGGAATAGAAGAACGCCGAGTCAGCACTGAAAGCGCTGCATTGATAGATCGGCGTTACCGAAGGATGAGCTTCTCGATCGTCGACTCTGATATGTAGCATCTCAGTAGAAATATTCATGATTTGCTTACCAGTTTGATAACTTGCTCGTACATATTCTGCTTGCCCAAATAACCGATAGTCGGAGTTATGTCATTTTGGGAAATCCCAATCTCCTCAATTGATTCAGTGGGAAAGTGGGCCCGGTCAAAGACTTCGTGCAGGTTTGAGTTAACCCCTTCAGGAAGCCATACCTCCGGACCTGTCTCATCAATCCTAGCCTTTGCGATAATGAACCGATAACTTTCGTGTGGACGCAGTGTCAGCGCTTTCCACTCGCTATTGAGCCCAGCGAGATAATTGCGTCGCAAATAAACCGTCTGCTCGAAATTTTCGGTATTTAGCACTTGGGCGTGCAGAGAAACAATATCACCATGCCATTCGAATTTTCTTTTCTCGTAAGCAGTCAGTGCTTGCTCGCGCAATTCAACAGTACGATTGTGTGCAGTAGTACCCAGGAGCCTGAAATGCGCGTCTTTCCCGCACTGAGTACAGCAGCCTTTGCTGTCCAATCCAATGATTTCGGCATTCAAGCCGTAGCGAGTAACAAGTAGCGCATTGCATTGGTTGCAGCGGGTATCCGTACCATCGACGTCATTCACGTTCCCAAGATAAACATGCTCAACCCCCATGCCACGAGCAACGTCCCGTGCCTTAAGGAGTCGGTCTACGGGGGTTCTGATGCTATTGCTCATTTTGTAGTCCGGATGAAACCTGACAAAGTGCAATGGCACCTCCGGCCCCAGCTCATCGAGCACCCACTGGCTGATTTTTCGTGCCGTATCCTCATCGTCACTGATATCGGTCACCATCAAGGTGCTGACCTCGACATACTTACCCGCATCGTAGACTTTTTTGATCCCGGCCAGTACCGGCTCTACCCACCCGGTGGTTACTTTTCGATAGTATTCGGGAGAGATAGATTTTAGTGAAATTGAAAATATATCGATGACCGGTAGAAGTTCATCAATGGCTTCCTCGCTGATAAAAAAAGCCGATTTATACAAATTGATCAAGCCCGCTTCTTTTGCAAGTTTTGCAGTGTCCAGTATAAACTCATGCCAGACGACGGGATCGTTATAAGTCCAAGAAATAACACGTATGCCGTGTTGCAAAGCAGTTTCCACGACTTGTTCGGGTGTGTAGTAGTACACATCCTTGTCGGTCACGTATTTCGCTTGTGAGGTTTTCCAGTTGTGGCAGTACCCACAATTCAGCATGCAACCAATATTGCCCAGAGATAGAATTCGCTCCCCTGGCGCGAAGTGGAATACGGCTTCAGTTTCTATTGTTTCTTCGGTGCTATGGACGCCTTTACCATAGTTTAGAGTGACTAGCCGCCCACCTCTGTTTCCACGTACCTTGCAAAATCCCAACTTCCCTTCCTGTATCACACAGTTTCTCGGTGATAAATGGCATTTCACGGCACCATTTGGGAGTAATTCTTCCAACATGGCCGGGGTATTTTCCAGCATCCAGTTTTTTCCATTAGTACTTTCCATGTTCCACTCCTCATCACGAAGTTACATTATGCACATCACGGGCTAAATACTTGGGGCGAACGATTTCGCAGCCAGTGGCTGCACGCCCTAATGATCATTAATAAGCAGCAGACGTATTGGCTAAGCCATAGTTCTTAAGTGAAAGCCGTTTGGCGTTCATGTTCATGAACGGCTGGATAAGAGGACCTATAACTAGTAGGAATGCGATCGTTCCCACACCGAATGGGCCACCCAACAGCCATCCGATCGAAAAGATACCGATCTCAATAATCATTTTGGCTTTAGTAAATGACCACGACCACTTTGAAACCATAGTCAGCACCACCAGATCCATGATCCTGATTCCGATTCCACTCATGATGATCAATGCAGAAGAATAGGCGCACAAGATCAAGCCAATCGCCAACATTGCATAGCCATTCAGTCGAGCTGTCAGGTAGTCGCCCATTCCGAGGAATGTCCAAAGGTCAATTAATAATCCTGTCAGAGTAGTCGTAATAAATGGACTGATTGGTGGGAGCTTTTTGTTCCAAAGCGTCCACCATGTCAAAAAGAGTACGGATACTATTCCTGAACATACTCCCATCCCGAGCCCGAGCTGCTTATCGATTGAGATGATAAGAACATCCAGTGGGTCGGTGCCGAGCTGGCTGACGATAAAAAACTTTGCACCCAGTGAAAATACCATGACGCCCAGTAAATACATCAAGACCTGATCAATCTTAAAGTCAAGGAACCCCAGCGTTTGTGTTTTTAGGTAGCTTCGGAAATAGAAGCCGGAATTTTTTTCTGACTTTACCTGTTCGCCTTGCATACGATTACCCGCTCTTTGAGAAAAGCTAAAGTTGGGCAGCGTTTAAGAAGTGAAATAGTTTGTCGTCTGTTTTTAAGAGTTTTTATGGGTTGAAAATAGGCTAGCACTCAGTAATTTTTTGATGCATTATTTTTTAATGGAAATAGTGTGGTTTTCGTTAAAAATTTCACTTTTTTTGAGGAGAAACCTTCATGGATCGTATAGACATCAAGATCTTGAGTGTGGTGCAAGATTCGGGGCGCATTTCCATCACGGAATTGTCAAAGCACGCTGGTCTGTCTATCCCAGCCACAACCGACCGTCTGCGAAAGCTCGAGGATGGAGGAGTCATTTTTGGCTACTGTGCTCAGGTTGATCCAGCAAAGCTTGGGTTTGGCATATCGGCTGTTGTCGGCATGACGACATTCAAACCGTCAAAATCCAAGCTGATCGCAACGCTCAACGACATTCCAGAGGTCGTTGAATGCCTACACGTTACCGGTAATGACTCTTACCTTATTAGGGTCTATGCCAAGTCGATGGCAGACATTGAGAGCATTATCGCGAAAATTAATAATTATGGTGAAACGCGCACCAGCATCGTTTTATCGGTTCCAATCGAGAGAAGGAAACTTGCACTCAGCGACAGATAGAAGCTGGTCACAAAGGCGACTCCCTCCCACATGCTAGGAGTGAGAGGTCATTGCTGCGAGCTCCTGATTCCGGTGCGCTGGTATTTGATGGCAGGAGAATGATTGGTCGTCACTTAGGTGTAGCGTGCTTGCAGTGGTTTAGGAAAGCAGGGATGTGGAGGATCGATAATATCCAATGGACCTCCGATTTAGTAGGCTACTGCTCGACTAGGTCCGGCGCCTGATTGAGCAAGCACCGGTATCCCAGACGAGGGAGCAGGCGGACGGGTTCTGCGGCGGCTGATCAGGGATCGGACGATTCTAGTATTCAGATCTAAATTGCAGCGGCGATCATCATGCCGCCATTTAGCCCCTGCATACGGGAATGCGGAGCCTTCCCGTATGCAGGGGCTTGACCTAAGTAGCACAGGCAAGCAGAGCGTGTGGCAACAGTCATCAATTCTATCGTCACCCAATGATCTGTCAGCGTATCGGAACGACATTGCGGCCCCTGGTTTGATTGATGGCTGATGCCGACAGGCTGCCGGTGGCCGCCTTCTGGATATGTTCACTCCACCAAGTCATCATTGGGCGTCTGCGTTCGATGTAATCCGCCCGGTTGTAAGCGCTTCGAACTTCGTCCTTATCGACATGCGCCAGTGCGACTTCGATTAGCTCAGGATCCCATCCATGCTCGTTGAGGATTGTGCTGGCCATGGAGCGCATGCCGTGGCTGACCAAACGGTCCTGAAAGCCCATTCGTTTCAACGCCATGTTGGCTGTTTGGCTATTCGCGTGGGTGCGCGGGTTCCTATCTGACGGGAATACATATTCCCTGTGGCCGCTATGGGATTTAAGCGTCTCCAATAGCGAGAGTGCATGTTCGGTAAGCGGGATTATGTGTGGACGACGCTTTTTCATTCGCTCCGCAGGGATTGTCCAGATGCGTTTGTCGAAGTCGATATCTGCCCATCGGGTGGTCGCCGCTTCGGAGGGGCGGGTCATGGTATGAAGCTGCCATTCGATCAGGCAGCGGGTGGTCCGCTTGATGCTGGCGTTCGCGATTTCCATCATGAGTTCCGGAAGCTCGTCAGGTGCTAGCGCGGCCATATTCTCTTTCTTGGGTTTCTTGAAAACCGCCCGAATGCCGCTGAGGGGGTTGGCAAAGATCATCCCAGAATTGACCCCATAGGTCATGATCTCGTTAAGGCGTTGGCTCACTCGCTTAACCGTCTCGAGGCTGCCTTTGGCCTCAATTGGGCGAAGGAGCTTAATGACCATCGGAGCATTCACTTCCGATAACGGCGTTGATTTCATAGTTGGAAATACATGCAGTGTGAGCGAGCGCCAGATGTCTTCGGCATACGCTGGCGTCACCGAGTCCTTCTTCAGTTCGAACCAGGCGGTAGCGACGTTCTCGAACGTGTGCTCCGTTTCCGCTCGTTTGGCTTCTAGCAGCTCATTGCGTTGAGCTTTGGGGTCGATGCCCTGTGCAAGCAGCTCTCTGGCCTCAACGGTTTTCTTTCGCGCTTGCGCAAGTGAAACCTCGGGATAAGAGCCGAGTGCCATGTTGATTCGATTCTTGGTGACGGGATGCCGGTAGTTGAAATTCCACTGCATTGAGCGATTGACCCTGACTCGCAGCTGGAGTCCGTCGCCATCCGTAAGGACGTAATCCTTACCTTTCGGTTTGACCGCCTTGAGCTGGCGGTCGGAGAGGCGGGTGGTTTGAGCGCACATGAGAAGTACTCCATGACACCTTTTGGTATTCCCAAGATTAGCTCCGGGTAGCCGGGAATACCACTGGGAATACCAAATCGCGTGGAACTCAAAAGACCTAGAAAGCCTCCCGAAGCCCTGAAACCCCCGTGCTTGCTGGATTTCAGGCACAAAAAAAGACGTCCTTGGACGTCTTTAGATGTTGAAGTGGTGGAGCCGGGGGGATTTGAACCCCCGTCCGCCAGTACTCCGCTGTCGGTACTACATGCGTAGCCGTTTCTATTAAGTTAACCCTCAGCGACCCGAAGGGCAGGGTGCTTTGGGCGAGTTGTGTAAGTTTTAGCCGCTTCGTCCACAACGTACTGCACGGCGATTCTGTTCTATATGACAATCACTTTGGGTTTACAGACATCCCCTGGTGATTGCTGGACCCGAAGGTACCAGAAGCTCAGGGCTAAGGCTGCTTACGCAGCGAGAGCGAATTCCTGGCCGTAGTTTTCGTCATTGGCAACTATAAGAAGTTGCAACAGTGGATTTACGAGTTCTGTTACCAACTCGGCATGCACCTAAAGTTTCGCGACCGGCGTCGAATCCTAAACGGCCCCGTGCTTGTAACTCGTTGTTTCTTAGTGAGTGACAAGCCTGTGCAGTGTACGCCAAAACGTCAGCGAAGGCCAACCCGAAGGTTGGCCCTCTCGCTTACTGGCCGCCTTTCTCGCTGTTCTGCAGGTCTTGCAGGGCCTTGGAGGTGATTTCGATGCACTTCTTCTCATCACCTGCGGCGTGGGCTGCCTTGGCTTGGGAGACGGCGGTGTCTATTTCGCCACTTTTACCGCTGGTGTCGGTGGCGAGCAGGGCTTTGCCGTTGTTGATTTTGTCCAGGTTGATCTGGCACAGGTCTTTGTCACTGGCTGCGAAAGCGGGGGAGGCGAGCATCGCAGCGGTCATGAACAAGCCAGCAAGAGCGGAACGCTTCATAGGGTGTCTCCTTGCGCAAAAGGGCTCGACGCTGCTGGCGTGCAACCGCTGCCAGCGACATCACTGATGGGCCTCGTTGGTCGAGGCCTATGCAGATGACTGCGCCGGTGCGCGAGGGTTCGGTTTTTTTGCCGGGTCAGTGGGCGCGGGCGCGGGTGACGCGGTCTACCAGGTAGACCAGGCCGTGGTAGTCGATGCCGCCATGCTGGCTCAGGCCGATCTCGCAGGTGCGGCTGGTGGAGATGCCTTCGCTGCAATGTTGCACGGCGTCCTTGAGGGAGCGCAGGGCGTGGGCGTTGAGCTCTGGGGTGGTGAAGCCTTTGTCGCCGGCAAAGCCGCAGCAATGAATGCCTTCGGGGATCACCACGGTTTTTGCGCAGCGTCGCGCCAGTTCGATCAGGGCCTGGCTCTCGCCCAGGTGTTGGGTGCTGCAGGTGACGTGTACGGCGATGGGCGCTTCTTGGGGTGTGAAGTCGAGGCGGTCCATCAGGTGGGTGCGGATAAAGCGCACTGGGTCGTAGAGGTCCAGGCGCGTTTCTCCCAACTCTTGCACCAGGCGCAGGGTGCAGGGGCTGGTGTCGCAGTAGATGGGGTCGAGGCCGCCGCGGCTGGCGTGGAGCAGGGCGCCGAGCAGTTCCTGGCGCTTGTGTTCGGCCTGTTCGGCGTAGCCTTTGGACGCGAAGGGCTGGCCGCAGCAGAGGCTGTCCTGGTTGTCGGGGAAGACTACCTGGTAGCCGGCTTTTTCCAGCAGTTGGCGGGTTTTGTCGTACAGCGACATTTGCTCTTTATCGCCGGCTGCCGGGCCCATGGCGCGGGAGACGCAGGCAGCCAGGTAAACCACACTCGGGCGCGCGTCCGTCACTGCAGGGCTGAAGCGGATGGCTTTTTCGGGCTGTGGCATGGCGTTGATCCACTGCGGTATTTGCCCTTTGGACAGCTTGGTCAGTGTGCTCGAGAGCTTGGCCAGCCGTGGGGCGCCCAGCAGCATGCGCGCACCGTTGGCGACGTGCAGCGTGAAGCGCGCACCTTGCAGCGCGGTGGCGAAGTGGCTGGCGAGCCAGTCGGCGGTTTTCGTACGGTCGGCCTCGCGGCTGCGCAGTTTTTTCACCAGGTCGCCGGTATTGATGCCTACAGGGCAACGTTGCGCGCATAAGCCGGTGGCTGCGCAGGTGTCGATGCCCTGGTAGTGGTAGGCCGCTTCCAGTTCGGTAGTGTCCACGCCTGCGCGTTTTTTCGCCTGGATGTCGCGCCAGATCACGATGCGCTGGCGCGGGCTCAGGGTCAGGCCTTTTGACGGGCACACCGGCTCGCAGAACCCACACTCGATGCACTTATCCACAAGCTCATCGGCGGCGGGCAACGGCTTTAGGTGTTTGAGGTGGACCTGCGGGTCTTCGCTAAGCACTACGTCTGGGTTGAGGATGCCGTTGGGGTCGAGCAGGCGCTTGAGCTGCCACATCAGTTGATAAGCGTCGCTGCCCCATTCCAGTTCGACGAAAGGGGCCATATTGCGGCCGGTGCCGTGTTCGGCCTTCAGCGAGCCACCGAACTCCACGGCCACCAGTTGCGCGACGTCGTCCATGAACGCTTGATAGCGTGCGACTTCTTCGCTGCTGTTGAAGCCTTGGGTGAACACAAAGTGCAGATTGCCTTCCAGGGCATGTCCGAAAAGGATGGCTTCGTCGTAGTGGTGTTTGTCGAACAGTGCGATCAAGCGGTTCACGCCAATCGCCAGTTGTTCTACCGGGAAGGTCACGTCTTCGATGATCACGGTGGTGCCAGTTTTGCGCACGGCGCCTACGGCGGGGAAGGTGTCTTTGCGGATGGCCCACAGGCGGGCGTTTTCCAGGGGGTCTTCGGTGAAGTCGACTTGTTTCTCCACGGGAAACGCCGCCAGGGACGCCATGATCCGCGTCAGTTGTTCGTGCAGCAGTGATGGCGACGCGGCGCGGGATTCGATCAATAGTGCGCAGGCGTTTTCCGATAGGTGCTGTACGAAAGCAGGCATGCCCGGTTTGTCCTGCACCGAGCGCATGCTGCGTCGGTCCAGCAGTTCAACAGCCGAAACTGGCTGTGTTTTCAACACGGTGACCGCGTTGCAGCAGGTTTCGACATCCGGGAAGACGATCAGCGCTGAGGCTTTGTTGGGGTAGTCGATCACGGTGTCGTAGGTGACCGCACTGATAAACCCCAGGGTACCCTCGGAGCCCACTAGCAGGTGGCTGAGGATATCCAGCGGTTCATCGAAATCCACCAAGGCATTGAGTGACAGGCCGGTGGTGTTTTTCAGTCGGTATTTATGGCGGATCCTTGCCGCCAGCTCAGTATTTGCCCGTGTTTCACGACCCAGCAGGGCTAGGCGTTCAAGCAGTGCGCTATGTGACTGGCGGAAGGCTTGCACGCTGGCGGCATCTTCGGTGTCCAGGCGGCTGCCATCGGCCAGCACCAGGCGGATGCCCGCCAGGGTGTGGTAGGTGTTTTGCGCCGTGCCGCAGCACATGCCACTGGCATTGTTGGCGACGATACCGCCGATCTTGCAAGCATTGATGGACGCTGGGTCCGGCCCGATCTTGCGCCCGAACGGTGCGAGCCAGGCATTGGCCTGGGCGCCGATCACGCCGGGTTGCAGGCGGATCTGTGTGCCTTGCCCGCGAATTTCGCGGTGGTTCCAGTTATCACCGAGCACGATCAGCACCGAGTCGCTGATGGCCTGGCCCGAGAGGCTGGTGCCTGCGGCACGGAAGGTCACCGGCACGCGGTCGCGCTGGGCCAGTTGTAGCAGGGTTACCACTTCGTCTTCTGACTCCACGCGGATCACCAGCTGTGGGATCAGTCGGTAAAAGCTTGCGTCGGTGCCGAAGGCGAGGGTGGAAAGTGGATCGTCGAAGCGGCGATCTTGCGGGATCAGTTGTGCGACGTCGCTCAGGAAAGCAGCAGGCAGGCTCATCGGTCCTCCAGAAATAGCAGACGCCGGAAGGGTGCCCCGGCGTCGATTCTTACCCTATTACGTGCAGGTCTCAGTGCACCAGCATACCGGTGAACCAGTACGCCTGCGCCAAGGTGATCAGCCCGACGATGGTGGCAAAAAACAGGCTGTGCTTGAGGGTAAAGCGGAACAGGTCGGATTCCTTGCCCACCAGGCCGGTGGCGGCGCAGGCCACGGCGATCGACTGCGGCGAGATCATTTTGCCGGTCACGCCACCGCTGGTGTTCGCGGCTACCAGCAGGGTGTCGTTGACGCCGATCTGGTGCGCAGTGGTGGCTTGCAGTGAGCTGAACAGGGCGTTGGATGAGGTATCGGAGCCTGTCAGGAAAACCCCCAGCCAGCCAAGGAATGGCGAGAAGAACGGGAAGGCCGCACCGGTGCCGGCCAGAACCAGGGCCATGGTCGAGGACATGCCGGAGTAGTTGGTGACGAAGGCGAACGCCAGCACCATGCCGATGGACAGGATCGGCCAGCGCAGCTCAAAGAAGGTTTCTTTTAAAGTGGTAAGACCAGTTTTTATGTCGATTTTCAACACCAGCATCGAGACCAGTGCCGAGAAGAAGATCGCCGTGCCGGTGGCGGAAATCGGGTCGAGCTTGAAGACGGCCGGGATGGCGGTGGGGTTGGTCACGATGGGCGCGACTTTAATCACCAGTTGATCCAGGTGCGGGATCGCAAAATTAAACACCCAGCCGTACATCGAACCGCCTGCGGCGAACAGGGCCTTGAAGGGTTTGAGGGTCCAGATGGTCACCAGTACGGTGAGGATCAGGAACGGCGACCACGCCTTGAAAATTTGCCCCAGGCTGTAGGGCGAAACCACGGTGTTGCGCGGCAAGCCGAAGCCGCCGGCGCTGGAGGTGACCGCCACGCTGGAGGTGGCGCCGGCAATTTGTGCGCCTGCGGTGCGCTTGGGTTGCCAGACCTTCAGGAACAGTGTCAGGGCAATCAGGCTGGCGAGTGCTGAGGTGATGTCCGGCAGCTCCGGGCCAATGAAGTTGGAGGTGAAATATTGGGTGACGGCAAAGCTCAATCCGGCCACCAAGGCTGCCGGCCAGGTTTCGCGAACGCCGCGCAGGCCGTCCATCATGAATACCAGCCAGAACGGCACGAACAGCGACAGCAGTGGCAGTTGGCGGCCGGTCATGGCGCCAATCTTGAACGCATCAATGCCGGTGACCTGGCCGGCGACGATGATCGGAATGCCCAATGCGCCGAAAGCCACGGGCGCGGTATTGGCAATCAGGCACAGGCCGGCGGCGTACAGCGGGTTGAAACCCAGGCCTACCAGCAGCGCGGCGGTGATCGCCACGGGTGCGCCGAAACCGGCCGCGCCTTCCAGGAAGGCGCCAAAGCAAAAACCGATCAACAACACCTGCAAGCGCTGGTCATCGGTGATCGACAAGACGGAGCTGCGAATGATCTCGAACTGGCCGCTCTTGACCGTCAATTTGTACAGGAATACCGCCGCGACGATGATCCAGGCGATGGGCCACAGGCCATAGGCAAAACCATAACCGGCCGCAGCCAGCGCCATGTCTACCGGCATCTGGAAGGCAAAGATGGCGACCAGGATCGACAGGGCCAGGGTGATGCTGCCGGCCACATGGCCTTTGAGGCGGAACACGGCCAGCGCCAGGAAGAAGAATACGATGGGAATGACGGCGGCCAGTGCGGACAGGCCGAGGCTGCCGAGTGGGCTGTAAAGCTGTTGCCAGGTTTGCATATGGGGTGGCCCCTGATTGTTGTTGTTTGGTGAGCTTGGGTAATTGGTAATACCAATTTACAGTCGCTGTGGGCTAGATTAAGAGCCTGGGCAGGGGTGTGTCAATTTGCCGCCTGGGAAACTTTGGTCGTAGGTCGGGAGGCGGGGTGTTCTGCTCAGCGCAATTGAAGGCGTTCTGATAGGTGCTGCCGGCACGGCGATAGGCCAGAATAGGGGCCCCGGCGAGTGGTCGGGATGGTGGAGAGTTGAGTTATGGGGTTTGATCAGGTGCGTCAGCGCCGTTTGTCTGACGATATTGTCGAGCAGCTTGAGGGCATGATTCTCGAGGGCACGCTGAAGTCGGGCGAGCGTTTGCCGGCCGAGCGCGCGTTGGCTGAGCGCTTTGGTGTGTCGCGCCCTTCGTTGCGTGAGGCGATTCAGAAGCTGGCGGCCAAGGGCTTGCTGGTCAGTCGTCAGGGCGGCGGCAACTATGTGGTCGACTCCCTGGGTTCGACCTTCAGCGATCCGCTGCTGCACTTGTTGGAAAGCAATCCCGAAGCGCAGCGCGATCTGTTGGAGTTTCGCCAGACCCTTGAGGCTTCGTGTGCTTATTACGCGGCGTTACGCGCCACGGAGGTTGACCGTGAAAGGCTGACCGCAGCGTTCGAGGCGTTGCAGGATTGCTATGCGCGTGCCGACGAGGTGAGCCGAGTGGAGGAGGGCGCTGCGGATGCAAGGTTTCACTTGGCGATTGCCGAAGCCAGTCATAACGCCGTGTTGCTGCACACCATTCGCGGGTTGTTCGACCTGCTCAAGCGTAACGTGGTGACGAATATTGGTGGCATGTACCAGCAGCGTACGGAGACCCGCGACATGCTGATCAATCAGCACCGCGACTTGTACCTGGCCATCATCGAGGGGCGGGCCGAGCAGGCGCGGGAAGTCTCGACACGGCATCTGCTGTATGTGCAGGAGGTGTTGGAGGAGGTGCGTCAGGAGGTTCAGCGCGTGGCTCGGGCGGAGCGGCGCAAAGGGATGTAGCCCGCGTGGGCTACACCGTCACAAGGATTACTCTTCCTTGCCTTTGTTGCGCACGGCGCGATGCAGTTCGCGATTGGAATCGCGCTCGCGTTCGGTGTCGCGCTTGTCGTATTCCTTCTTGCCCTTGCCCAATGCGATCTCGCATTTGACCAGGTGCTTGCTCCAGTACCAAGACAAGCAGACGCACGCGTAGCCTTTTTGCTGCACGGCTGCGGCGAGCTTTTCGAGTTCGCGAGCATTGAGCAACAACTTGCGCGTACGCACCGGGTCGGCAATCACGTGGGTGCTCGCGGTGGTCAGCGGGGTGATATGACTGCCAAGCAGCCATGCCTCGCCATCCTTGAGCAGCACATAGCTGTCGACCAGCTGCAGTTTGCTGGCACGCAGACTTTTTACTTCCCAGCCGGCCAGGACCAGACCAGCCTCGAACCGATGTTCGATGAAGTAATCGTGTCGCGCTTTTTTATTTTGCGCGATGGTCCCTGTGGGGTGTTTCTTTTGTTTAGCCATAGGGGCGGCATTATAGGGAGTTGCGAGCGTGTCGGCTACGGTCAACCTGTGTGCTTGAGCGAGTTGGACGAATCCCGGACAATGCGGGCAGTTCTTTGGTTTTTTTCTCTCGCGGATTGGGCTGTTCTTTCGCGATGTTTGCCTTAAGCAGTGGAAGTAACGCTCACATGACGACGCATATTCAACGTTCGGCCCTGTTGCCCTATCCGGCGCAGGCGCTCTATGACCTGGTCAACGACGTGGCGCGTTACCCAGAGTTTCTGCCTTGGTGCTCGACGGCCGAGGTTCTGGAGAGCAGTGACGAGCACATGGTTGCCAGTGTGGGGGTGGCCAAGGGTGGCCTCAGCCAGCATTTTGTGACGCGCAATGTGCTGGTGCCGGGGCAATCCATCGAAATGAACCTGCAGGAAGGGCCGTTCACCCAGCTACATGGCGTGTGGGTGTTCAAGGCGCTGACGGACAAGGCCTGCAAGATCAGCCTGGATCTTTCGTTTGATTATGCTGGGCCGATTGTTCGTGCGACGTTGGGGCCTTTGTTCAATCAGGCTGCCAACACCCTGGTGGACGCGTTCTGTCAGCGCGCCAAGCAATTGCATGGTTGAAATTGAGGTGGTGTTTGCCGCTGAGGATCGCCAGGTGTTGCTGGCGGTAAAGGTGGCTGAAGGCACTAGTTTGCGCGAGGCGGTGCAGGCGTCGGGAATGGCGGCGCATTTTCCTGCTGTTGATCTGGCTGATTGCCCGTTGGGTATATTTGGCAAGGTTGTCGTGGATGCACAAGTGCGTTGCGTACAAGCGGGTGACCGTATTGAGATCTATCGGCCTTTGCTGGCGGACCCTAAAGAGGTACGCAGGCTGCGCGCGGCCAAGGCGGCGTTGGCCAGGCAAGCGAATTCTTGAGCTTGCCAAATGGCAGCGTAGCTATCTGCAGCCCTGCGATACGAAGCTGAACCCTTGACGGCCTGTCAACCGACACATATCTCCCTGGAATCCCGCGATCCAACTGTGTGGTGGCTTGCCTGCGAAAGCGGTGGTTCAGCTGAAGAATCCTTGCCTGACACACCGCCATCGCGGGCAAGCCCGCTCCCACAGGGATGTGAGCCAGGCGCTGATTTTGTGGGCAATACATGGCCAATGTGGGAGCTGGCTTGCCTGCGATGGCGGTGGTTCAGTTGAAGAGTTATTGACTGGCACACCGCCTTCGCGGGCAAGCCCGCTCCCACAGGGGATTTGTGTCAGGCGCTGATGCGGTGGGCAATATAGCTAGGCAAATGGCAGGCAACAAAAAGCCCGGCATGCCGGGCTTTTTATCGAGCGCAAAATTATTGCGGGCTGGTGTCCAGAGGCTGAGGCGTCGGGACGGGTACGGTTTCCACGTTGTCGATGTCTTTCTGGATGGTGTCCAGCAACGAACCTGGCTTGGCCGGTACCTCGGATTTTGGTTTTTCGGCTTCCTGCGCAGGTGCGGTCACGTTGGTGCCGCTGTCCTTGCCCAGCAAGGCTTCATCGCGGCTTACGCCGGGCATGAAGTCACCGGACAGGCTCACGAGCTGGTCATTGCCATTGAAGATGACACTGACACGCTCCTGCTGGCGTTCACCGCCACCCGGCTGCAGGCTGTAGAGATAATCCCAGCGATCGGCATGGAAAGTGTCGGTCAGCAGGGGATTACCCATGATAAACCGTACTTGCCGTCGGGTCATTCCCGGGCGTAACTGGTCTATCATGTCCTGCGTGACGACATTGCCCTGCTGGATGTCGATTTTGTAAACCCCGGGGAATGAACAACCGGCGAGTGCGAGCAGTCCCACAAAGGTGAAACTGGTTAGCAAGAGCTTGGTGTTTTGCATCGGTGGGCGACTTCCACTATCTTGGCTGGGACAACGTAAACGCCGATCATACCCGTATTAAGAGAAGCTGCGAAGCAGCATCCGCGAGAAAGCTAACCATGGTTGAAAATAGCGAACTACGCAAAGCCGGTCTCAAAGTGACTCTGCCACGAGTCAAGATTCTACAAATGCTCGATTCTGCTGAGCAGCGCCACATGAGTGCCGAAGACGTTTACAAGGCGCTGATGGAGTCTAACGAGGACGTCGGCCTGGCCACGGTATACCGTGTACTGACCCAGTTTGAAGCCGCAGGGCTGGTGGTTCGTCATAATTTCGATGGCGGTCATGCGGTGTTTGAATTGGCTGACGGTGGTCACCATGACCACATGGTTGACCTGGATACCAATGAGGTTATCGAGTTCACCAGCCCTGAAATCGAAGCGCTGCAGCACAAGATTGCTGAGGAGCATGGGTTCGATTTGGTCGACCACAATCTCGTGTTGTACATCCGTAAGAAAAAGTAAAAATCGACGCAGTTTTGCTTTGCGAAACGATTGAAGGCGACCCTCGGGTCGCCTTCGTGCTTTCTATAAGAGAGAAAAGTGTCGCTTCAAGCCTTCGCGGCTACCACCATTTTTTTCGCGTGCGCCAAGGACTCCTTGGTCAAGTCGATACCGCCGAGCATCCGCGCCACTTCTTCCACCCGTTCCGACTTGTTCAGCTTGGAAACGGCTGTGTGTGTCGCGTCGCTACCGCGCACCTTATGCACAAACAGGTGCTGATGCCCTTGGGCTGCCACTTGCGGCAAGTGGGTCACCGTAAGCACCTGGCCGCGATCCCCCAGGCGGCGCAGCAATTGGCCAACAATTTCTGCGGTCGGCCCGCCAATGCCCACATCCACTTCATCGAATACCAGGGTGGGTACGCGTGAGGTCTGTGCGGTAATCACCTGGATCGCCAGGCTGATCCGCGAAAGTTCGCCGCCGGAGGCCACTTTGGCCAGGGCCTTGAGCGGTTGGCCGGGGTTGGCACTCACCAGCAGTTCGACGTGCTCCAGCCCATGGGGCTGCAATTCTTGACTGGCGTTGGGATGCAACTCGATGGTGAAGCGCCCGCCTGGCATGCCCAGGCGCTGGATTTCCAGCTCAACGGCGCTGGCCAGGCTAGTAGCTGCCTGCTGGCGCAGGGCGCTCAGCTCCCGGGCTTTTTCCTGATAATGACGGGCAAACGAGGCGAGCTCCTCGCCCAGTCGTTCGATGGATTCGTCGTTCGCGTTGAGTGTTTCGATTTCATCCAGCAGTTTCTGCTGCATGGTTGCGACTTCAGTCGGCTGGATTCGATGCTTGCGAGCCAGGGTATAAATAGTGTCCAGGCGCTCTTCTATTTCCTGCAGGCGAGCCGGGTCGGCGTCGAAATGGTCCAGGAAACGATTGAGTTCGCCCACGGCCTCTTCAACCTGGATCTGCGCGCTGGTCAGCAGGGTGGTCGCTTCACTCAGTGAGCCGGAAGCATTGTTCACGCTGGACAGGCGATTGAGGCTTGCCGTCAGCGCGTTGAGCACATTGCCGGAGTCGCTCTCGCTGCATTGCTCGACCACTTGGCGGCAGATGCCCAGCAGGGTCTCGGCGTTGGTCAGGTTCTTGTGTTCCTGCTCAAGCTGTTCCAGCTCGGTCTCACCCAGGCCCAGGCTTTCAAGCTCTTCCAATTGGTAGCTGAGCAACTGGTGGCGGGCGCGTTGTTCGTCGCCGGAGTTGGAGAGGCGTTCCAGTTCCTGGCGTGTCTGGCGCCAGCGTTGGGCGGCCAGTTGAACTTGCCGGGAAAGATCGGTGGCACCGGCGTACTCATCGAGCAGGCGACGGTGGGTATCGGTTTTCAACAGCGATTGGTGTTCGTGCTGACTGTGGATATCGATCAGCAATTCGCCCAGGGCTTTCAAGTCGCCCAGTGGGCAGGGCGTGCCGTTGATATAGCCGCGGGAGCGCCCCTCGGCCGTGATCACCCGGCGCAGAATGCAGGGGCCTTCATTATTGAGGTCACGCTCGGCCAGCCATGCCTCGGCTTCGGGGATGTCCGCCAAGTCGAAGGTGGCCAGGATGTCAGCCTTGTCTGAGCCAGGGCGTACCACGCCACTGTCGGCGCGGTCGCCGAGGGTCAGGCCGAGGGCGTCGAGCATGATCGACTTGCCGGCGCCGGTTTCGCCTGTGATTACGCTCATCCCGCGATCCAGTTCAAGATCCAGGTGTTCAACGATGGCGTAGTTATGTACAGACAGGTGCACGAGCATGACGGCCGCTCCCAGGCTTTAGGTCTGGTTATTTATACAGTGTTTTGTTCGGGGCTGACAATCCTGACGCTTAGCTCGATTTGCTTGAGTCGCGATTTTTTTTAGCGCGATGTGGAATGAGCGTGAAGGAAATGATCCAGGTCAATCGAAAGACTTTTGGTAACGCCTGCGCCCTTGAACCTGAAAATTGTGGCCCCATATACCGGAGCAGAAGCGCGAGTTGAGTTCGCGCATGATTTTGAAAGGAGAAATCTATGGCTGACGAACAGACGCAGGATACGCAAACTCCAGACGCCAATTCGGCTGCCGGTGATGAACTGGCGACTCGTGTGCAAGTGCTCGAAGAGCAATTGGCCACTGCGCAGGATCAATCGTTGCGTGTTGCCGCCGATCTGCAGAACGTCCGCCGCCGTGCCGAGCAGGATGTAGAGAAGGCCCACAAGTTCGCGCTGGAAAAATTCGCCGGTGACCTGCTGCCGATCATCGACAGCCTGGAGCGTGGCCTTGAGTTGTCCAACCCGGATGACGAAAACATCCGCCCAATGCGCGAAGGCATCGAGCTGACCCTGAAAATGTTCCAGGACACCCTGAAGCGTTATCAGTTGGAGGCGATCGATCCGCAAGCCGGTGAACCGTTCAATGCTGAACATCACCAAGCCATGGCCATGCAGGAAAGCCATGACCTGGAACCCAATAGCGTGATCAAGGTGTTCCAGAAGGGTTACCAGCTCAACGGTCGCCTGATGCGCCCGGCAATGGTGGTGGTGAGCAAGGCTCCTGCACCCGTTGCACCTTCTATTGATGAGCAGGCTTGAAATCCGCCGCAAGGCCCCCATTTATAAGTCAAGCGTTTAAGTGCTACCGCAGTTAGCCACAACTGCTGCGGCAACCAAATTCAAGTTTCGGGAGAGTAAATCATGGGCAAAATTATCGGTATCGACCTGGGGACCACCAACTCCTGCGTCTCCGTGCTGGAAAACGGCGTTGCAAAAGTTATTGAAAACGCCGAAGGCGCACGTACCACTCCGTCGATCATCGCTTACGCCAACGACGGTGAAATCCTCGTCGGCCAATCGGCCAAGCGTCAGGCAGTGACCAACCCGCACAATACCCTGTACGCGGTAAAGCGTCTGATTGGTCGTAAGTTCGACGAAGAAGTCGTACAGAAAGACATCAAGATGGTGCCTTACAAAATCGCCAAGGCTGACAACGGTGACGCCTGGGTTGAAGTGAACGGCCAGAAAATGTCGCCGCCACAAATCTCGGCTGAAATCTTGAAAAAGATGAAGAAGACCGCCGAAGACTACCTCGGTGAAGCAGTGACTGAAGCGGTGATCACCGTTCCGGCCTACTTCAACGACAGCCAGCGCCAGGCCACCAAAGACGCCGGCCGCATCGCGGGCCTGGATGTAAAACGTATCATCAACGAACCAACCGCAGCCGCGCTGGCTTACGGTATGGACAAGGCCAAGGGCGATCACACCGTGATCGTTTACGACCTGGGTGGCGGTACGTTCGACGTCTCCGTGATCGAGATCGCAGAAGTTGACGGCGAGCACCAGTTTGAAGTGTTGGCCACCAACGGCGACACCTTCCTGGGTGGTGAAGACTTTGACATTCGTCTGATCGACTACCTCGTTGACGAATTCAAGAAAGAAAGCGGCATGAACCTCAAAGGTGACCCGCTGGCCATGCAGCGCCTGAAAGAAGCCGCTGAGAAAGCCAAGATCGAGCTGTCTTCCGCTCAGTCGACCGACGTGAACCTGCCGTACATCACTGCAGACGCCACCGGTCCTAAGCACTTGAACGTGAAAATCTCGCGTTCCAAGCTCGAAGCACTGGTTGAAGACCTGGTTCAGCGCACCATCGAACCTTGCCGCATCGCGCTGAAAGACTCCGGTATCGACGTTGGTTCTATCAACGACGTGATCCTGGTAGGCGGCCAGACCCGTATGCCACTGGTTCAGAAGCTGGTCACCGAGTTCTTCGGCAAAGAAGCTCGTAAAGACGTGAACCCGGACGAAGCCGTTGCCATGGGTGCTGCCATCCAGGGTGCCGTACTGGCCGGTGACGTGAAAGACGTGTTGCTGCTGGACGTAAGCCCGCTGACCCTGGGTATCGAAACCATGGGTGGCGTGATGACGGCGCTGATCGAGAAAAACACCACGATTCCTACCAAGAAATCCCAGGTGTTCTCGACTGCCGATGACAACCAAGGCGCCGTGACTATCCACGTGCTGCAGGGCGAGCGTAAGCAAGCTGCGCAGAACAAGTCCCTGGGCAAGTTCGACCTGGCTGAGATTCCACCAGCACCACGTGGCGTGCCACAAATCGAAGTGACCTTCGACATCGACGCCAACGGCATCCTGCACGTCGGCGCGAAAGACAAGGCCACTGGCAAAGAGCAGAAGATCACCATCAAGGCCAACTCCGGTCTGTCTGATGAAGAAATTCAACAGATGATCCGTGATGCTGAAACCAATGCTGAAGCCGACAAGAAGTTCGAAGAGTTGGCAGGCGCCCGTAACCAGGGTGACGCGCTGGTTCACTCGACGCGCAAAATGATCGCTGATGCTGGCGACAAAGTGACCGACGAAGAGAAAACCGCAATCGAAGCGGCAGTGGTTGCCCTGGAAGCCGCTATTAAAGGCGACGACAAGGCTGCCATCGAAGCCAAGGTTGAGGAACTGTCGAAAGTCTCCGCGCCAGTTGCTCAAAAAATGTACGCCGAACAAGGCCAGCCGGCTGACGGTGCTGCGCAACAAGCAGAGCCTGAAGCCAAGCACGACGACGTTGTCGATGCCGAGTTCGAAGAAGTTAAAGACAACAAGTAAGTTGTCGCCCGGTTGACCGCGCACAAGCGGTGACTGGTAGGATGTCGCCGCGCGGGAGCTTGCTCCCGCGTTGGCGTGTCTGGGGTATGCGAATTTTTACAGCATGCGACAACGCTCGGATGCTGGCGGTGTGAACGGGAATGCTCCTGCTTTCCGAATGACAGTCACCGCGTTTTTGGCCGGCTCCCTGGCTGAAAGCAGTAATGACCAGGATCGTTGAATTGACGTGAGTTGGGTCCGGGCCTGTATTGGGGCTCAACGAGTTTGACAGGGTTCAGGAGGGCCAGGTCGAACGTCCTTAAGAGTGCAAAGACTTATGGCAAAGCGTGACTATTACGAAGTATTGGGTGTGGAGCGTGGCGCCAGCGAGGCGGAGCTGAAAAAGGCCTACCGTCGCCTGGCGATGAAGCACCACCCGGACCGTAATCCGGATAACAAAGAATCCGAAGAGATGTTCAAAGAGGCCAACGAGGCCTACGAATGCCTGTGTGATCCCAATAAGCGTGCAGCCTACGACCAGTACGGCCATGCCGGCGTCGACCCGAGCATGGGCGGCGGCGGTGCCGGTTTTGGTGGCCAGAATTTCTCCGATATTTTCGGCGACGTATTCAGCGACTTCTTCGGCGGCGGCCGTGGTGGTCAGCGTGGCGGCCCGCAGCGCGGCAGTGACTTGCGTTACACCCTGGAGCTGAACCTGGAAGAAGCCGTGCGCGGCACCAGTGTCAATATCCGTGTGCCGACGCTGGTTAACTGCAAGCCGTGCGACGGCTCCGGTGCGAAGAAAGGCTCCTCGCCGATCACGTGCCCGACCTGTGGCGGTATCGGGCAGGTGCGCATGCAGCAGGGCTTTTTCTCGGTGCAGCAAACCTGCCCGCGTTGCCATGGTCAGGGCAAGATCATTTCCGATCCGTGCGACTCCTGCCACGGCGAAGGCCGCGTCGAAGAGTACAAGACGCTGTCGGTAAAAGTGCCAGCGGGTGTGGATACCGGTGATCGTATTCGCCTGTCGGGTGAAGGCGAGGCGGGTGCCCAGGGCGGGCCTACGGGCGATCTGTACGTGGTGATCAATGTGCGCGAGCACTCGATCTTCCAGCGTGACGGCAAGCACTTGTTCTGCGAAGTGCCGATCAGTTTTGTTGATGCAGCACTGGGTGGCGAGCTGGAGATTCCGACGCTGGATGGTCGGGTCAAGCTCAAGATTCCCGAGGGGACTCAAACCGGCAAGCAGTTCCGCATTCGTGGCAAAGGCGTGGCGCCTGTGCGCGGTGGCGGCGCTGGCGACCTGATGTGCCGTGTGGCGGTGGAAACCCCGGTGAACCTGAATCGTCGTCAGCGTGAACTGCTGGAAGAGTTCCGCAGCTCGCTGGAAGGCGATGACTCGCACTCGCCGAAGACCACGGGCTTCTTCGACGGTGTAAAACGCTTCTTCGGCGACCTGTAAGGATCTGAATATGCGACGTATAGCCGTAATGGGCGCTGCCGGGCGCATGGGCAAGACGCTGGTCGAGGCGGTGCAGCAACGCTCGCCGGCCTCGGGGCTGACGGCGGCAATTGTTCGCCCAGGCAGTACGTTGATCGGCGCGGACGCAGGTGAGTTGGCCTCATTGGGCCGCATCGGTGTTTCGCTATCTGGCAACCTTGAGCAGGTGGCTGACGAGTTCGACGTGCTGATCGACTTCACCTTGCCGGAAGTGATGCTGAAAAATCTGGCCTTCTGTCGTAAGGCGGGCAAGGCCATGGTGATTGGCACCACCGGTTTGAGTGCCGAGCAGAAACAGTTGCTGGTGGAGGCGGGCAAGGATATTCCGATCGTCTTCGCGGCCAACTTCAGCGTGGGTGTGAACCTGTCGCTGAAGTTGCTGGACCTGGCGGCGCGTGTGCTGGGGGATGAAGCGGATATCGAGATTATCGAGACCCACCATCGCCATAAGATCGACGCGCCTTCGGGTACGGCATTGCGCATGGGTGAAGCCGTTGCGGATGCGCTGGGTCGCGATCTGTCGAAAGTGGCGGTGTACGGGCGTGAAGGTCATACCGGTGCGCGCGCGCGTGACACCATTGGTTTCGCGACCGTGCGCGGTGGTGATGTGGTCGGTGATCACACGGTGCTGTTTGCCACTGAAGGTGAGCGCCTGGAAATCACCCACAAAGCCTCCAGCCGCATGACCTTCGCCAAGGGTGCGGTGCGTGCTGCACTCTGGTTGGAAGGGCGCGAGCCTAGCCTGTACGACATGCGTGACGTGCTGGACCTGCACTAAGCAGTAGCTAAAACGGGGCCTCAGGATTATCCTGTGGCCCCGTTTTTACCCGCTAAGCGACGCCCTGTCGCATTCCCCTGCCTTTAAGGCTCATTAGCGGTGGACCCAAAAAGCCTTTTTCTGTAAGCTACAGCTTTAGTGTGTCCACTAAAAGCGCGCAGAATAATTCAGTGAAGAAGCGGGGTGACGTGTCCATACGTCACTCCGCTTTTTTACAACCTGCGATCGCCCTTTCAGGCTTTATTTACGGGAGGTCTTCTTGACTAAGCCAGCCATACTCGCCCTTGCTGATGGCAGCATTTTTCGCGGCGAAGCCATTGGAGCCGACGGTCAAACCGTTGGAGAGGTGGTGTTTAACACCGCCATGACCGGCTATCAGGAAATCCTTACCGATCCTTCCTACGCCCAACAGATCGTTACCCTGACCTATCCGCACATCGGCAACACCGGTACTACACCGGAAGATGTCGAGTCTGATCGTGTCTGGTCGGCGGGCCTGGTGATTCGTGACCTGCCACTGGTTGCGAGCAACTGGCGTAACACGATGTCGCTGTCCGATTACCTGAAAGCCAACAACGTTGTGGCGATCGCCGGTATCGATACGCGCCGCCTCACGCGCATCCTGCGTGAAAAAGGCTCGCAGAACGGCTGCATCATGGTCGGTGACAATATTTCCGAAGAGGCGGCGATTGCCGCGGCGCAAGGTTTCCCTGGCCTGAAGGGCATGGACCTGGCGAAAGTCGTCAGCGTCAAAGAGAAGTACGAGTGGCGCTCCACCGTCTGGGACTTGAAGACCGACAGCCACGCGACTATCGAGGCTGCCGATCTGCCTTACCACGTGGTCGCCTATGACTACGGCGTCAAGTACAACATCCTGCGCATGCTGGTCGAGCGCGGTTGCCGTGTGACCGTGGTGCCCGCGCAAACCCCTGCCAGCGATGTGCTCGCGATGCAGCCGGACGGTGTGTTCCTGTCCAACGGCCCGGGTGACCCTGAGCCATGCGACTACGCTATCCAGGCCATCAAGGATGTGCTGGAGACCGACATTCCGGTGTTCGGTATCTGCCTTGGTCACCAGCTGCTGGCTTTGGCCTCCGGCGCCAAGACCCTGAAAATGGGCCACGGCCACCACGGTGCCAACCACCCGGTACAAGACCTGGACACTGGCGTTGTGATGATCACCAGCCAGAACCACGGTTTTGCGGTGGATGAAGCCTCCCTGCCGAGCAATGTGCGCGCCATTCACAAGTCGCTGTTCGACGGTTCCCTGCAAGGCATCGAGCGCACCGACAAGAGCGCGTTCAGCTTCCAGGGCCACCCTGAAGCCAGCCCGGGCCCGAACGACGTAGCGCCGCTGTTCGACCGTTTCATCAATGAGATGGCCAAGCGACGCTGACTGAGTGGCCTGCGGGCGGCCCCGGATTGCGGTGGCCCCCGCAGGCTCTTCAAAGATTGTTCAAGACGGCTTGCCGACTGACCTGCGGATTTGAGTGACAAACCCATGCCAAAACGTACAGACATAAAAAGCATCCTGATTCTCGGCGCTGGCCCGATCGTGATCGGCCAGGCCTGCGAATTCGACTACTCCGGCGCGCAGGCCTGTAAAGCCCTGCGCGAGGAGGGCTACCGCGTCATCCTGGTGAACTCCAACCCAGCCACCATCATGACCGACCCGGCCATGGCCGACGCCACCTACATCGAGCCGATCAAGTGGCAGACCGTTGCCAAGATCATCGAGAAAGAGCGTCCGGACGCGCTGCTGCCAACCATGGGTGGCCAGACCGCTCTGAACTGCGCCCTGGACCTGGAGCGCGAAGGCGTCCTGGAAAAATTCGGCGTAGAGATGATCGGTGCCAATGCCGACACCATCGACAAGGCTGAAGACCGTTCGCGTTTCGACAAGGCCATGAAGTCCATCGGCCTGGCGTGCCCACGTTCCGGTATCGCCCATAGCATGGAAGAAGCCAACGCGGTCCTCGAGACCCTGGGCTTCCCGTGCATCATCCGTCCGTCCTTCACCATGGGCGGCACCGGCGGTGGTATCGCTTACAACCGCGAAGAGTTCGAAGAAATCTGCGCTCGTGGCCTGGACCTGTCGCCGACCAAAGAGCTGCTGATCGACGAATCCCTGATCGGCTGGAAAGAATATGAGATGGAGGTTGTCCGCGATAAGAAGGACAACTGCATCATCGTCTGCTCCATCGAAAACTTCGACCCGATGGGCGTGCACACCGGTGACTCGATCACCGTGGCGCCAGCACAGACCCTGACCGACAAGGAATACCAGATCCTGCGTAACGCCTCCTTGGCGGTATTGCGCGAGATCGGCGTGGAAACCGGCGGTTCCAACGTTCAGTTCGGCATCTGCCCGGACACCGGCCGCATGGTCGTGATCGAGATGAACCCACGTGTATCGCGTTCTTCGGCGCTGGCCTCGAAAGCGACCGGCTTCCCGATTGCGCGTATCGCTGCCAAGCTGGCTATCGGCTACACCCTGGACGAGCTGCAAAACGAAATCACCGGCGGCGCGATGCCGGCGTCTTTCGAGCCGTCTATCGACTACGTTGTGACCAAGCTGCCGCGCTTTGCCTTCGAGAAATTCGCCAAGGCGGATGCGCGCCTGACCACCCAGATGAAGTCTGTCGGTGAAGTCATGGCAATCGGCCGTACTTTCCAGGAATCCCTGCAGAAAGCTCTGCGCGGCCTGGAAGTGGGTGTTTGCGGCCTGGACGAGAAGCTAGACCTGAGCAACCCGGAAAGCATGAGCATCCTCAAGCGCGAGCTGACCGTGCCGGGCGCCGAGCGTATCTGGTACGTGGCGGACGCCTTCCGTGCCGGCCTGAGCGTCGAAGATATCTTCGGCATGAACATGATCGACCCTTGGTTCCTGGTGCAGATCGAAGATCTGATCAAGGAAGAAGAGAAGGTCAAGACCCTCGGTCTGTCGTCTATCGACCGCGACTTGATGTTCCGCCTCAAGCGCAAAGGCTTCTCCGACCAGCGTCTGGCCAAGCTGCTGGGTGTGACCGAGAAGAACCTGCGCACTCATCGCCACAAGCTGGACATCTTCCCGGTCTACAAGCGCGTTGATACCTGCGCCGCGGAATTCGCCACCGACACGGCCTACATGTACTCCACCTACGAGGAAGAGTGCGAAGCCGCGCCGACGGGCCGTGACAAGATCATCATCCTGGGTGGCGGTCCGAACCGTATCGGCCAGGGTATCGAGTTCGACTATTGCTGCGTACACGCCGCCCTCGCTCTGCGCGAAGACGGGTACGAGACCATCATGGTCAACTGCAACCCGGAAACGGTTTCCACTGACTACGACACTTCCGACCGTCTGTACTTCGAGCCGGTAACCCTGGAAGACGTATTGGAAATCTGCCGCGTCGAGAAGCCTAAAGGCGTGATCGTCCAGTACGGCGGCCAGACCCCGCTGAAACTGGCGCGTGCCCTCGAAGCCGCTGGCGTGCCGATCATCGGTACCAGCCCGGATGCAATCGACCGTGCCGAAGACCGTGAGCGTTTCCAGCAGATGGTTGAGCGCCTGAACCTGCGTCAGCCGCCAAACGCCACCGTGCGCAGCGAAGATGAAGCCATCCGCGCGGCCAGCAAGATCGGTTACCCGCTGGTGGTGCGTCCGTCCTACGTACTGGGCGGCCGGGCGATGGAAATCGTCTACGAAGAAGAAGAGCTCAAGCGCTACCTGCGTGATGCGGTGAAAGTCTCCAACGACAGCCCGGTGCTGCTGGACCACTTCCTCAACTGCGCCATCGAAATGGACGTAGACGCGGTCTGCGACGGCACTGACGTCGTGATCGGCGCGATCATGCAGCACATCGAACAAGCCGGTGTTCACTCCGGTGACTCGGCCTGCTCGCTGCCGCCGTACTCGCTGCCGGCGCACATCCAGGACGAGATGCGCGAACAGGTCAAGAAGATGGCCCTGGAGCTGGGCGTTGTTGGCCTGATGAACGTACAGTTGGCGCTGCAAGGCGAAGACATCTACGTCATTGAAGTCAACCCGCGTGCTTCGCGTACCGTGCCGTTTGTTTCCAAGTGCATCGGTGTGTCCCTGGCCATGATCGCTGCGCGTGTGATGGCTGGTAAGACCCTGAAGGAAATCGGCTTTACCAAGGAAATCATTCCGAACTTCTACAGTGTGAAAGAGGCGGTGTTCCCATTCGCCAAATTCCCTGGCGTGGACCCGATCCTCGGCCCAGAGATGAAGTCCACCGGTGAAGTGATGGGCGTGGGCGATACCTTCGGTGAAGCATTCGCCAAGGCCCAGATGGGCGCCAGCGAAGTGCTGCCGACCGGTGGTACTGCGTTTATCAGCGTACGTGATGACGACAAGCCACTGGTTGCAGGGGTCGCCCGCGATCTGATCAACTTGGGCTTTGAAGTCGTGGCTACCGCCGGGACCGCCAAGCTGATCGAAGCTGCCGGCCTGAAGGTGCGTCGCGTAAACAAGGTGACGGAAGGCCGTCCGCACGTGGTCGACATGATCAAGAATGACGAAGTCACCCTGATCATCAACACCACCGAAGGTCGGCAGTCGATCGCGGACTCCTATTCCATTCGTCGTAATGCCTTGCAGCACAAGATTTACTGCACCACTACCATTGCTGCTGGCGAAGCTATCTGTGAAGCGCTCAAGTTCGGTCCGGAAAAGACCGTGCGTCGCTTGCAGGATCTACACGCAGGATTGAAGGCATGAGCATAACCAAATACCCGATGACCGTTCAGGGCGCTCGCGCCCTGGAAGAGGAACACGCCCATCTGACCAAGGTCGTACGTCCAAAGCTGAGCCAGGACATCGGTACGGCCCGCGAGCTGGGTGACTTGAAGGAAAACGCTGAGTACCACGCTGCTCGCGAGCAGCAGGGTATGGTCGAGGCGCGGATTCGTGACATCGAAGGCCGTATGCAGAATGCGGTGATCATCGATGTCACCACCATTCCTCATACCGGCAAGGTGATTTTCGGCACGACCGTGGAAATCGCCAACGTCGAGACTGACGAAAGCGTGACCTACCAGATCGTGGGTGAGGATGAGGCTGACTTCAAGCAAGGCAAGATCTCTGTCGGCTCGCCGATTGCTCGCGCCTTGATTGCCAAGGAAGAAGGCGACGTCGTTGCCGTGAAAACGCCAAGCGGCGTCATCGAGTACGAGATTGTCGAAGTTCGTCACATCTGAAAGACGGCGCCCGCTGCGTGCGGGCGCCATGCTTTGGCAGCTCGCTCAGATGCTTTGGGTGGGCGGCCTATGGCTGTTACATATTGGTGTATTGCCGGCGTTGGGCCTGATTGGCCTGGCGCCGCTGCTGATCGATGAGATCGACGGATTATTGAGTGCGCTGCTGGTGGGTTTTGCGGCGGCGTGTGTGATGCTTCAGGTGTTGGTGCTGGTCAAGGCTGAAGGCCTGAAGAGTTTGTGGCGGGATATTCGTGGGCAACTGCTGTTGATGGCGCTGTATGCATGCGCAATGTTTTGCGTGGTGCATGTGTGGCTGCCGCAAGCGTTGCGCTGGCAATTATTCAGCTATCTTGTGCTAGGGTTCTCTGGCCTGGTGCTGGTTATGCAACCTGCGCCGGGATGGAGTGGCGGGGCGCGCGAAGCACGCCCTTGACCCTTTTCATCATTTGAAGCGATGAACGTTCGACAGTTGCTTGTTGACGCTGAAGTTCTTGCGATACAACAGCGCCATCTTGCCGATGACCTGAACCAGGTCCGCTTTGCCGACCTTGCACAGTTCTGCAACGGCGGCCAGGCGCGCTTCGCGATCAAGGATGTTGACCTTGATCTTGATCAGTTCGTGATCGTTCAGTGCGCGCTCGAATTCGGCTAACACACCCTCAGTCAAACCGTTGTCTGCCACAATCAGAACTGGTTTCAGATGGTGGCCAATGGATTTGTACTGTTTCTTCTGCTCTTGAGTGAGCGGCATAATCTGACCCCTGCGTCTGATCTTGTAAAAAGCGGCGGCCAGTTTACCCGAGCGAGTCCGGGACCGCCCAGTTAATCACGACCCGTTTTATTTTTTCGAGGTGGCCCGTGGCCCGTTCCAAAACCAGCCTTAAGTGGCTACAAGAACATTTCAACGACCCTTACGTCAAAAAGGCGCAAAAGGACGGCTATCGTTCCCGGGCCAGCTACAAGCTGCTGGAGATCCAGGACAAGGACAAACTGATCCGTCCAGGCATGAGCGTCATCGATCTCGGCGCGGCCCCCGGTGGCTGGTCCCAGGTGACCAGTCGTCTGATTGGTGGGCAAGGTCGATTGATCGCTTCGGACATCCTCGAGATGGACAGCATCCCGGACGTGACCTTTGTTCACGGCGATTTCACCGAGGACAAGGTATTGGCCGAGATCCTGGAGGCTGTGGGAAATTCGCAGGTAGACCTTGTGATTTCCGACATGGCCCCCAATATGAGTGGATTACCGGCTGTTGATATGCCACGTGCCATGTTCCTGTGTGAACTGGCGCTGGATTTGGCGGGTCGGGTATTGCGTCCGGGTGGCGATTTCCTGGTGAAGGTGTTCCAGGGCGAAGGTTTCGACGAGTACCACAAGAACATTCGCAAGTTGTTCGACAAGGTGCAGACCCGCAAACCGGACTCTTCCCGTGACAGGTCCAGGGAGCAGTATCTGCTGTGCCGTGGGTACCGCGGCGTCGAAGGCGCGGCGAGTGAAGAGCGTTTTTGAGAAATTCGAGGGGGGCGATAGGTTTTTTTATATCGCTTTCGTCATGAAGCTTTACGAATATTGCGTAGTCAAAGTTTCACAAAGGGTTACAGACGGCGCCTGCCAGAGTTGTAGGTAATGTAGTAAGTTAGGCCGGTGAATATCATGCGAAGCGCGCGCCAGTAGCGGAGCTTGCTTCAGAGGGTAGTTAATTGAACGATATGGCAAAGAATCTGATCCTGTGGTTGATCATCGCGGCTGTCCTGGTGACGGTGATGAACAACTTCTCCAGCCCTAACGAGCCGCAGACCCTCAACTATTCCGACTTCATCCAGCAAGTTAAGGATGGCAAGGTCGAGCGCGTAGCGGTTGATGGCTACGTGATTACCGGTAAGCGCAACGATGGCGACAGCTTCAAGACCATTCGTCCTGCCATTCAGGACAACGGTCTCATCGGTGACCTGGTGGATAACAAGGTCGTTGTGGAAGGCAAGCAGCCTGAACAGCAAAGCATCTGGACCCAGCTCCTGGTGGCCAGCTTCCCGATCCTGGTGATTATCGCCGTGTTCATGTTTTTCATGCGCCAGATGCAAGGTGGCGCGGGAGGCAAGGGCGGGCCGATGAGCTTCGGCAAGAGCAAGGCGCGCCTGCTCTCCGAAGACCAGGTGAAGACCACACTGGCTGACGTTGCAGGTTGCGACGAAGCTAAGGAAGAAGTCGGCGAGTTGGTCGAGTTCCTGCGTGATCCGGGCAAGTTCCAGCGCCTGGGTGGCCGTATTCCTCGCGGTGTGCTGATGGTGGGCCCACCGGGTACCGGTAAAACCTTGCTGGCCAAGGCGATTGCCGGCGAAGCCAAGGTGCCTTTCTTCACGATTTCCGGTTCTGACTTCGTCGAGATGTTTGTCGGCGTCGGCGCCAGCCGCGTTCGCGATATGTTCGAACAGGCCAAGAAGCACGCGCCCTGCATCATCTTCATCGACGAAATCGATGCCGTTGGTCGCCATCGTGGCGCCGGCATGGGCGGCGGTCACGATGAGCGTGAACAGACCCTCAACCAATTGTTGGTAGAGATGGATGGTTTCGAGATGAATGACGGCATTATCGTCATCGCCGCAACCAACCGTCCGGACGTGCTGGACCCGGCGTTGCTGCGTCCGGGCCGTTTCGACCGTCAGGTTGTGGTCGGCCTGCCGGACATTCGGGGTCGTGAGCAGATCCTGAAAGTACACATGCGCAAGGTGCCAATGGGTGACGACGTGGCTCCGGCTGTGATCGCCCGTGGTACTCCCGGTTTCTCCGGTGCTGATCTGGCGAACCTGGTGAACGAGGCTTCGCTGTTTGCTGCCCGTACTGGCAAGCGCATCGTTGAGATGAAAGAGTTCGAATTGGCAAAAGACAAGATCATGATGGGCGCCGAGCGCAAATCCATGGTCATGTCCGAGAAAGAGAAGCAGAACACCGCTTATCACGAGGCCGGCCACGCCATTGTAGGTCGTGTTGTGCCTGAGCATGACCCGGTCTATAAAGTGTCGATCATTCCCCGTGGTCGGGCACTCGGTGTGACCATGTTCCTGCCGGAAGAAGATCGCTACAGCCTCTCCAAGCGTGCGCTGATCAGCCAGATCTGCTCGTTGTACGGTGGCCGTATTGCTGAAGAAATGACCCTTGGCTTCGACGGTGTGACCACTGGTGCCTCCAATGACATCATGCGTGCCAGCCAGATCGCACGAAACATGGTGACCAAGTGGGGCTTGTCGGAAAAACTCGGCCCATTGATGTACGCCGAAGAAGAAGGCGAAGTGTTCCTGGGTCGTGGCGGCGGTGGGCAAAGCGCCAGTTTCTCGGGTGAGACAGCCAAGCTGATCGACTCCGAAGTTCGCAGCATCATTGACCAGTGCTACGGCACGGCCAAGCAGATCCTGACTGACAACCGTGACAAGCTGGACGCCATGGCTGATGCGTTGATGAAATACGAGACCATCGATGCCGACCAGATCGACGACATCATGGCGGGCCGTGCGCCGCGTGAACCGCGCGACTGGGAAGGTGGTTCGGGTACTTCGGGCACTCCGCCTGTGGTGCAGAATGAGCGCCCTGAAACGCCAATCGGCGGCCCGGCAGCTGATCACTAAGGTTTGAAATGACTTCTGCTTTGTCCTCTACCCGGTTGCCTTGCGGCAACCGGGTTCTTGATTTGGCCCGGACGCATGTCATGGGCATCCTCAATGTAACCCCTGACTCCTTTTCCGATGGTGGCCGTTTCAGTCAGATGGACGCCGCGTTACGCCACGCCGAGGCGATGGTGGCTGCCGGTGCGACGCTGATTGATGTGGGTGGGGAATCGACCCGTCCTGGCGCCCGCGTTGTTTCTCCATTGGAGGAGCTGGAGCGGGTGGCGCCGGTGGTTGAGCGTATCGCCCGTGAGCTGGATGTCATCATCTCGGTAGACACCTCCACCCCGGCAGTGATGCGCGAAACCGCGCGTCTCGGAGCGGGGTTGATCAATGATGTGCGTTCGCTTCAGCGCGACGGCGCCCTTGATGCGGCCGCTGCAACCGGCTTGCCTGTCTGCCTCATGCATATGCTGGGTGAGCCCGGCAACATGCAAGACAATCCGCATTACGACGATCTGGTCGGTGAGGTCAGTGGGTTTCTTGCTGATAGGGTCGCCCAATGTGTCGCTGTGGGTATCGCGCCTGAGCAGATCATCCTCGATCCGGGGTTTGGCTTTGCCAAGACCCTGCAGCACAATCTAAGCCTGTTCAAGCATATGGAAGCCTTGCACGCCCTTGGTCGCCCGCTGTTGGTCGGCGTTTCGCGCAAGAGCATGATAGGGCTCGCCTTGAATCGCCCGGTCGGCGAACGCCTGTATGGCGGCCTGGCGCTTGCGGCGCTGGCCGTGACCAAGGGCGCACGAATTTTGCGTGTGCATGATGTCGCCGAAACGGTCGATGTGGTGCGCATGCTCGCTGCTGTAGAATCAGCCGAATAAGAATGATGGAGCACTTATGACTAAAAAATATTTTGGCACCGACGGCATTCGTGGTCGGGTCGGCGAATTCCCGATCACCCCTGATTTCATGCTCAAGCTGGGTTGGGCGGCAGGCATGGCGTTCCGCAGCATGGGCGCGTGTCGCATCCTGGTGGGCAAGGACACCCGTATTTCGGGCTACATGTTTGAGTCTGCGCTGGAGGCCGGATTGTCCGCTGCCGGGGCCGATGTGATGCTGTTGGGCCCTATGCCCACGCCGGCAATCGCTTACCTGACGCGTACCTTCCACGCTGAAGCCGGTATTGTGATCAGCGCCTCCCACAATCCTCATGATGACAATGGCATCAAGTTTTTCTCGGGGCAGGGCACCAAGCTGCCTGACGAGATCGAGTTGATGATCGAAGAGCTGCTGGATGCGCCGATGACGGTGGTTGAGTCCAGCAAGCTGGGCAAGGTGTCGCGCATTAACGACGCGTCAGGTCGCTATATCGAATTCTGTAAAAGCAGTGTCCCGAGCAGCACCAATTTTGCAGGCTTGAAGATTGTTGTCGATTGCGCCCATGGGGCGACCTACAAGGTGGCGCCGAGCGTCTTCAAGGAGCTGGGTGCACAGGTTACCGTGCTGTCGGCTCAGCCCAACGGCTTGAACATCAACGACAATTGCGGCTCTACCCACATGGAGCAGCTGCAGGCTGCTGTGCTGGCTGAGCATGCGGACCTGGGCATCGCTTTTGATGGCGATGGCGACCGCGTGCTGATGGTGGATCACACCGGCACGATCGTGGACGGTGATGACCTGTTGTTCATCATTGCCCGTGACCTGCATGAGCGTAACAAGCTGCAAGGTGGCGTGGTCGGCACCCTGATGAGTAATCTCGGGCTGGAATTGGCGTTGGCAGAACTGGGGATTCCCTTTATTCGCGCCAATGTCGGTGACCGCTACGTGATCGCCGAGCTGCTGGAACGTAACTGGTTGGTCGGCGGCGAGAACTCCGGGCACGTGGTTTGCTTCCAGCACACCACCACGGGTGACGCGATCATCGCTGCGCTACAGGTGCTGCTGGCCCTGCGTCGCCGTGAAGAGAGCCTGGCGCAGGCGCGTCAAGCCCTGCGCAAGTGTCCGCAAGTGCTGCTCAATGTGCGTTTTGCCGGTGGCGAAAACCCCATCGAGCACCCAGCTGTCAAAGAGGCTTGCGAGCGCGTGACCCAGGCAATGGCGGGGCGCGGGCGTGTGTTGCTGCGCAAGTCCGGCACAGAGCCGCTGGTGCGTGTGATGGTCGAAGGCGAGGACGAAACACAGGTTCGCGGCCATGCCGAAGACCTGGCAAAACTGGTAACTGAAGTTTGCGCCTGAATTCGGCTTGCCAGTGATGATGTGGTTGGGTAACATCTGCGCCCACTTTGACCGACGGGGTACAGCATGCGTCGCACTATGGTAGCTGGTAACTGGAAGATGCACGGTACCCGCGCCAGTGTCGCTGAGCTGATCAACGGCCTTCGTCACTTGGCCTTGCCTAGCGGTGTTGACGTCGCGGTGTTCCCGCCTTGCTTGCATATCAACCAAGTGGTTGATGGCTTGAAGGGCAAGTCGATTCAGGTCGGCGCGCAGAACTCTGCGGTAGAGCCGATGCAAGGTGCGTTGACCGGCGAAATTTCGCCGAGTCAGCTGGTTGATGCGGGTTGTTCCTATGTGCTTGTCGGGCACTCCGAGCGTCGCCAGATGATGGGCGAGCGGGATGGGACGCTCAACCGCAAGTTCGCCGCAGCACAGGCTTGTGGCTTGATTCCGGTGTTGTGCATAGGGGAGACCCTTGAGCAGCGCGAATCGGGCAAGACTCTTGAAGTTGTCTCGCGTCAGCTGGGCAGCATCATCGAGGAGCTGGGTGTAGGTGCATTTGCAAAGGCAGTCATTGCTTACGAGCCGGTCTGGGCCATTGGCACCGGGCTGACTGCTACACCGCAACAGGCGCAGGATGTGCACGCAGCCATCCGCGCACAGTTGGCGGCAGAGAATTCTGAAGTCGCACAAGGTGTGCGGCTTCTATACGGCGGCAGCGTGAAGGCGGCCAATGCGGTCGAACTGTTCGGCATGCCGGATATCGATGGGGGGCTCATTGGTGGAGCTTCCCTGAATGCAGATGAGTTCGGTGCGATTTGTCGCGCCGCGGGAAACTGAAAAAATGCTGGAAACAGTCGTAGTCGTTTTTCATCTGTTGGCTGCCCTGAGCGTAGTTGCTCTGGTTTTGTTGCAACAGGGTAAAGGTGCGGATGCTGGTGCGTCTTTCGGTGCAGGTGCTTCAAATACTGTGTTCGGAAGCCAAGGTTCCTCTACCTTTCTTAGTAAGTTTACTGCTATACTTGCCGCAGGTTTCTTCATAACCAGCTTAGGGTTAGGTTACTTTGCTAAAGAGAAAGCTCATGTGCTGACTCAAGTAGGTTTGCCAAACCCAGCAGTGTTGGAAGTTCCAAAAGCAAAACCGGCTTCTGATGATGTCCCGGTGCTTCAAGAGCAAAAGTCGGCTACTCCAGCGACTGACGTACCTCCAGCTCAAGAGCAGAAGTAAGAAGGGTTGTAAGCGCTGTATTGCCGAGGTGGTGGAATTGGTAGACACGCAACCTTGAGGTGGTTGTGCCCATAGGGTGTAGGGGTTCGAGTCCCCTTCTCGGTACCAATTATCAGGAGAGCCCGCTGTTGCGGGCTTTCTTGTAGGTGGAAGGTTACATTGACCCTGCAAGGGATCGGTCGTATACTTCCGCCCCAGCTTTGTCGCGGGGTGGAGCAGTCTGGTAGCTCGTCGGGCTCATAACCCGAAGGTCGTCGGTTCAAATCCGGCCCCCGCAACCAGTTTTAGCGGAGCCCCTTTTAAGGGGCTTTTTGTTAGCTGGACACTTTCAACGCCGCTGTTCGACGGCGTTTCAAGGATGGGCGTTTCGCCCATTTTTTTATTTTGCACAGCATGCACATACATGCACGAGGGGGTTCAGGTGTCGAGCAAGCTAGAAGAGTTGCAGGCCTTGTTGGCCCCGGTGGTCGTGGCCCTAGGCTATGAATGCTGGGGTATTGAGTTTTCGGCTCAAGGTCGCCACTCAATGTTGCGCGTTTATATCGATAAAGAGGGCGGCGTGCTGGTGGACGATTGTGCCATTGTCAGCCGTCAGATCAGCGGTGTGCTGGATGTTGAAGATCCAATCGCCGTTGAATACACCCTTGAGGTTTCCTCGCCAGGCATGGAACGCCCACTGTTCACTCTCGAGCAGTTTGCTAAATATGCCGGTGAACAAGTGAAGATCAAGCTGCGCTCCCCCTTTGAAGGGCGACGCAACTTTCAGGGCCTTCTGCGCAGTGTAGAAGATCAGGATGTCGTGGTGCAGGTAGAAGACCATGAGTTCCTGTTGCCGATCGATATGATCGACAAGGCCAACATTATTCCCAGTTTTGACTGAGACGCGGATCCCGCGGATCCAATGGCTTGCGAAAGGCGAGGCGTACGATGAGCAAAGAAGTACTGCTGGTTGTTGAGTCGGTATCCAATGAAAAGGGTGTACCGGCAAGCGTGATTTTTGAAGCGTTGGAGCTGGCCCTGGCCACTGCTACCAAAAAACGTTTTGAAGACGAAGTAGATCTGCGTGTGGAAATCAACCGCCACACCGGTGCCTATGAGACTTTCCGTCGTTGGACGGTGGTCGAAGAGGACGATCTTGATGATCCGGCAATCGAAACCTGGCCAAGCAAGGTTGCGCAAACGCATCCCGGCGCTCAGGTTGGCGATGTTGTCGAAGAAAAGATCGAATCGATCGAATTCGGCCGTATTGCTGCACAGACCGCCAAGCAGGTCATCGTGCAGAAGGTTCGCGAAGCCGAGCGCGCTCAAGTCGTTGACGCCTATCGCGAACGCCTGGGTGAAATCATCTCTGGCACCGTGAAAAAAGTTACCCGCGACAACGTGATCGTCGACCTGGGCAACAACGCCGAAGCGTTGCTGGCCCGCGAAGACATCATCTCTCGCGAAACCTTCCGTGTCGGCGTGCGCTTGCGTGCGCTGCTCAAGGAAATCCGCACCGAGAACCGCGGCCCACAGTTGATCCTGTCGCGTACCGCGCCGGAAATGCTGATCGAGCTGTTCCGTATCGAAGTGCCGGAAATCGCCGAAGGCCTGATCGAAGTGATGGCTGCGTCCCGTGACCCGGGTTCGCGTGCCAAGATCGCGGTCCGCTCCAAGGACAAACGCATCGACCCGCAAGGCGCTTGCATCGGTATGCGCGGTTCGCGCGTCCAGGCAGTGTCGGGCGAATTGGGCGGTGAGCGTGTGGACATCGTCCTGTGGGACGATAACCCGGCGCAGTTCGTGATCAACGCCATGTCGCCAGCTGAAGTGGCGGCAATTATCGTTGACGAAGATGCCCATGCAATGGACATCGCCGTTGGCGCAGACAATCTGGCTCAGGCCATTGGTCGTGGTGGTCAGAACGTGCGTCTGGCCAGCCAACTGACCGGTTGGACCCTGAACGTGATGACCGAATCGGACATCCAGGCTAAGCAGCAAGCTGAAACCGGTGACATCCTGCGCAACTTCATCGAAGAGTTGGAAGTCGATGAAGAACTGGCACAGGTGCTGGTAGATGAAGGCTTCACCAGCCTGGAAGAGATTGCCTACGTACCGTTGGAAGAAATGCTCAACATCGACGGCTTTGACGAGGATATCGTCAACGAGCTCCGCGCTCGGGCCAAGGATCGTTTGTTGACTAAAGCCATCGCTACTGAGGAAAAGCTGGCAGACGCCCATCCGGCCGAAGACCTGCTCTCGCTTGAGGGTATGGACAAGGATTTGGCGATGGAACTGGCGGTGCGCGGCGTAATTACCCGCGAAGACCTGGCCGAGCAGTCTATTGACGATCTGCTCGACATCGACGGCATTGACGAAGATCGTGCCGGCAAGTTGATCATGGCCGCCCGAGCCCATTGGTTCGAGTAATTAGGCGCGGCCTGAGGAGAGAAGTGCATGACGCAAGTCACGGTGAAACAACTGGCCGATGAGGTCAAAACACCGGTAGAGCGCCTGTTGCAGCAGATGCGTGAGGCAGGTCTGCCGCACACCGCCGCCGATGAAGGTGTGAGCGATAGTGAGAAGCAGTCTTTGCTGACTCACTTGAAGAGCAGCCACAAGGCGAAAGTGGAAGAACCGCGCAAGATTACATTGCAGCGCAAAACCACCAGCACCCTGCGGGTTGCAGGTAGCAAGAGCATCAGCGTTGAAGTACGCAAGAAGAAAGTCTTCGTACAGCGCAGCCCGGAAGAAATCGAAGCCGAGCGCAAACGCGAGCTGGAAGAACATCGCGCAGTAGAAAACGCTGCACGTCAGAAGGCTGAAGAAGAAGCCAAGCGTCGCGCCGAAGAAGAAGCGCGTCGCCAGCCTGCTGCTGCGCAACCTGCTGCCACTGACGCGGTCGCCGCCCCTGTTGAAGCTGTGCGTGAGGCTGCCCCGGTTGCCGCTGCACCTGCTCCTGCAGCAGATGCCCGCAAGCGCGACGAGCCTCGTCGTCCGGACAAACCACGTGCTGACGACAACAATCGTCGCGGTGGTGGTGGCGATGGCGAGCGTAAAAACGCTCCGCACCGCGCCTCGGTCAAAGAGAAAGCGCCTGCGCCACGCGTTGCTCCACGTACCACCGACGAAGAAAGCGATGGCTTCCGTCGTGGTGGTCGCGGCAAGGCCAAGCTGAAGAAGCGCAACGCCCACGGTTTCCAGAGCCCAACTGGCCCTGTCGTGCGTGAAGTGAAGATCGGCGAGACCATCACTGTGGGCGATCTGGCCCAGCAGATGTCGGTCAAGGCTGCTGAAATCATCAAGTTCATGTTCAAGCTGGGCACTCCAGCCACCATCAACCAGGTGCTGGACCAGGAAACTGCCCAGTTGGTTGCTGAAGAGCTTGGCCACAAAGTGACCCTGGTCAGCGACACCGCCCTGGAAGATTCCCTGGCCGAGTCCCTGAAGTTTGAAGGTGAAGCGGTTTCCCGTGCGCCGGTTGTGACCGTAATGGGCCACGTTGACCACGGTAAGACTTCCCTGCTCGACTACATCCGTCGTGCCAAGGTTGCCGCAGGCGAAGCCGGTGGTATTACCCAGCACATCGGTGCATACCACGTTGAAACCGAGCGCGGCATGGTTACCTTCCTCGACACCCCAGGTCACGCCGCGTTTACCGCAATGCGTGCCCGTGGTGCCAAGGCGACCGACATTGTGATCCTGGTGGTTGCAGCGGACGACGGCGTAATGCCGCAGACCATTGAAGCTGTCCAGCACGCCAAGGCTGCCGGTGTTCCTCTGGTCGTTGCCGTGAACAAAATCGACAAGCCGGGCGCTGATCTCGATCGCATCCGTAGCGAACTGTCGGTTCACGGCGTGACGTCCGAGGAATGGGGTGGCGAGACGCCATTCGTATCGGTCTCGGCGAAAATGGGTACCGGCGTTGACGAACTGCTCGAAGCAGTCCTGTTGCAAGCCGAAGTCCTGGAACTGACTGCTACTCCATCGGCTCCTGGCCGTGGCGTCGTGGTTGAGTCCCGTCTCGACAAGGGCCGTGGCCCGGTTGCTACCGTGCTGGTTCAAGACGGTACCCTGCGCCAAGGCGACATGGTACTGGTCGGTTCGAACTACGGCCGTGTACGTGCCATGCTCGACGAGAACGGCAAGCCAATCAAGGAAGCCGGTCCTGCCATCCCAGTCGAGATTCTCGGCCTGGACGGTACGCCGGACGCTGGCGACGAGATGAGCGTAGTGGCTGACGAGAAGAAAGCCCGTGAAGTGGCTCTGTTCCGTCAAGGCAAGTTCCGCGAGGTCAAGCTGGCCCGTGCTCACGCCGGCAAGCTGGAAAACATCTTCGAGAACATGGGCCAGGAAGAGAAGAAGACGCTTAACATCGTCCTCAAGTCTGACGTTCGTGGTTCCCTCGAAGCGTTGAACGGCGCCTTGAACGGCCTGGGTAACGACGAAGTGCAAGTGCGTGTTGTCGGTGGCGGTGTCGGTGGTATCACCGAATCCGACGCCAACCTGGCACTGGCCTCCAACGCTGTACTGTTCGGCTTCAACGTGCGTGCCGATGCTGGCGCTCGCAAGATCGTCGAGCAGGAAGGCCTGGACATGCGTTACTACAACGTCATCTACGACATCATCGAAGACGTCAAGAAAGCCCTTACCGGCATGCTTGGCAGCGACGTTCGGGAGAACATCCTGGGTATCGCCGAGGTGCGTGACGTGTTCCGCTCGCCGAAATTCGGTGCGATCGCCGGCTGTATGGTGGTTGAAGGCACTGTGTACCGTAACCGTCCAATCCGTGTACTGCGTGAAGACATCGTTATCTTCGAAGGCGAGCTGGAATCCCTGCGCCGCTTCAAGGATGACGCTGCCGAAGTACGTGCCGGCATGGAATGCGGTATCGGCGTCAAGAGCTACAACGACGTCAAGGTTGGCGACAAGATCGAAGTCTTCGAGAAGGTTCAGGTTGCTCGCAGCCTCTAACTCGCGCACTTCAGGAGCCGCGCAGCGTGTGGGCATGCAGATGCCCCGCGCAGCGTCAGGACTCTAAACGCAACGCCCGGTCTGGCTTTTGTCAGGCCGGGCGTTTGCCGCTTTCAGACCCCACGGGTTTCACCGTGTGGCAGTAACAGGTAACAAGACATGGCAAAAGAATACAGCCGTACCCAGCGTATCGGCGATCAGATGCAGCGTGAGCTGGCCCAACTGATCCGCCGCGAAGTCAAAGACCCACGCGTTGGCCTGGTCACCATTACCGCTGTTGAAGTGAGCCGTGACGTGGGTCACGCCAAGATCTTCATCACCGTGATGGGGCAGGACAACAGCGAAGAAATCGCACAAAGCATCAAGGTGCTCAACTCTGCTGCAGGTTTCCTGCGTATGCAGTTGGCCCGTGAAATGAAGCTGCGCAGCGTTCCACAGTTGCACTTCCACTACGACGAAAGCGTCGTGCGTGGTGCGCACCTGTCGGCCCTGATCGAACGCGCCGTGGCTGAAGACAGCCAGCATCCGTCCACACCTGAAGACGCCAAGGAGTAAGCGGTGGCTCAGGTCAAACGTATCCGTCGCAACGTCAGTGGCATCATTCTGCTCGACAAACCCATTGGCTTTACCTCCAATGCCGCGTTGCAGAAGGTTCGCTGGCTGCTCAATGCCGAGAAGGCCGGGCATACCGGCAGCCTTGATCCATTGGCCACCGGTGTATTGCCGTTGTGCTTTGGCGAGGCCACCAAGTTTTCGCAATACCTGCTTGATTCCGACAAGGGTTACGAAACCCTGATGCAACTGGGCAAGACCACCACCACGGCAGATGCCGAAGGTGATGTTTTGCAGGTTCGCGAGGTGACCGTTGGTCGTGCGGATATCGAAGCTGCCTTACCCGCTTTTCGTGGGCAAATCAGTCAGATACCGCCGATGTACTCGGCACTCAAGCGTGATGGCCAGCCACTTTATAAGCTGGCACGTGCGGGCGAAGTAGTGGAGCGCGAACCGCGTTCTGTTACTATTGCGCGCTTGGAATTGCTCGCTTGCGAAGGCGACACTGCCCGTTTGGCCGTGGACTGCAGCAAAGGCACCTATATCCGTACCCTGGTGGAAGATATTGGTGAAAAGCTCGGTTGCGGCGCGTACGTTGCAGAACTGCGACGCACCCAGGCCGGGCCTTTCAACCTGGCCCAGACGGTCACGCTGGAAGAGTTGGAAGCGGTACATGCCGAAGGCGGCAATGAAGCGGTTGATCGCTTCCTGATGCCATCGGACAGCGGTTTGCTCGATTGGCCGCTGCTGCACTTCTCGGAGCACAGCGCGTTCTACTGGCTCAACGGCCAGCCGGTACGCGCCCCGGATGCCCCGAAGTTCGGCATGGTGCGAGTACAGGATCATAACGGTCGCTTTATCGGTATCGGTGAAGTGAGCGAAGACGGGCGCATCGCGCCGCGTCGGCTGATTCGGTCAGAATGACCGGAACCAGTTTGTGGTAAAAGCGTAGCGAGCGAAGGTAAAACAAGGAAAAAACAGGCGAGGAAGCGGAGTTAACTGCTGTTAATGAGCATTCCGAGCCTGTTTTTGACGCAGGATTACCGAGCGCAGTAGCTTTTACGCAAACTGGAACGAGTGTGGCTGTTAACAGGCACGGTCACTACTCATTTTTAGATACAGGGATTTGTCCCTGGCCTGTTGAAACTGCCCTTTGGGTGGTTTCCTGAAAAAAGGATTGCCTCATGGCTCTCGACGTTCAAGAAAAAGCACAAATCGTAGCTGACTATCAGCAAGCTGTTGGTGACACTGGTTCGCCAGAAGTGCAAGTTGCACTGCTGACCCACAACATCAACAAACTGCAAGGTCACTTCAAGGCCAACGGTAAAGACCACCACTCCCGTCGTGGTCTGATCCGCATGGTAAACCAGCGCCGTAAGCTGCTGGACTACCTGAAAGGCAAGGATCTGGGTCGTTATCAGACTCTGATCGGTCGCCTGGGTCTGCGTCGCTAATCAGCGATTGCGCTAGAGGTTGGTTGTCTGCCGCGTGTCATCGGGATTCCCGTTGGCCCGTGGTAGGCTTCCAGCCTCAAGTTTTATCTGGATACACGTTTTACCCTGGACGAGCGTCGGGCCGATTCCCGGCATTGCCCAAGAATTTCGCAAGAAGACAAGTTCCCCCAAGAGCCACAAAGAAGGTAGGACACCGTGAACCCGGTTATCAAAAAATTCCAGTTCGGTCAGTCGACCGTTACCCTCGAGACAGGCCGTATCGCCCGTCAAGCCTCCGGCGCAGTGCTGGTTACCGTTGACGACGACGTGACCGTACTGGTGACCGTTGTTGGCGCCAAGACCGCTGACCCGAGCAAGGGCTTCTTCCCTCTGTCCGTTCACTACCAGGAAAAGACTTACGCTGCCGGTAAGATCCCTGGCGGTTTCTTCAAGCGCGAAGGCCGTCCTTCCGAGAAAGAAACCCTGACTTCCCGACTGATCGACCGTCCGATCCGTCCGCTGTTCCCAGAAGGCTTCATGAACGAAGTGCAGGTTGTCTGCACCGTCGTTTCCACCAGCAAAAAGACCGATCCGGACATCGCTGCGATGATCGGTACCTCGGCTGCCCTGGCCATCTCCGGTATTCCTTTCGATGGCCCGATCGGCGCTGCCCGCGTTGCGTTCCACGAAAGCACCGGCTACCTGCTGAACCCGACTTACGAGCAACAGAAAGCCTCGAGCCTGGACATGGTCGTTGCCGGTACGTCCGAAGCCGTATTGATGGTTGAATCGGAAGCCAAAGAGCTGACCGAAGACCAGATGCTGGGTGCCGTCCTGTTTGCTCACGACGAGTTCCAGGTTGTGATCAACGCGGTTAAGGAACTGGCTGCCGAAGCTGCCAAGCCAACCTGGACCTGGGCTGCTGCCCCGGAAGCCACCGAACTGCTGGGCGCAATCCGCTCCGAGTTCGGCGCTGCCATCTCCGACGCCTACACCATCACCGTCAAGGCCGACCGTTACGCTCGCCTGGGTGAGCTGAAGGACCAGGTTGTTGCCAAGCTGTCCGGCGAAGAAGGCCAGCCTTCTTCCAGCGAAGTCAAAGCTGCTTTCGGTGAAATCGAATACCGCACCGTTCGCGAAAACATCGTTAACGGCAAGCCACGTATCGATGGTCGCGACACCCGTACCGTACGTCCGCTGAACATCGAAGTTGGCGTACTGCCCAAGACCCACGGTTCGGCACTGTTCACCCGTGGCGAAACCCAGGCCCTGGTCGTTGCGACCCTGGGTACTGCCCGTGACGCACAGTTGCTGGACACCCTGGAAGGCGAGAAAAAAGACCCCTTCATGCTGCACTACAACTTCCCTCCGTTCTCGGTGGGCGAGTGTGGTCGTATGGGCGGTGCAGGTCGTCGCGAAATCGGTCACGGCCGCCTGGCTCGCCGTTCGGTTCAGGCCATGCTGCCTGCCGCTGACGTGTTCCCGTACACCATCCGTGTTGTATCGGAAATCACCGAGTCCAACGGTTCCAGCTCCATGGCTTCGGTCTGCGGTGCTTCCCTGGCGCTGATGGACGCCGGTGTACCAATGAAGGCACCGGTTGCCGGTATCGCCATGGGCCTGGTTAAAGAAGGCGAGAAGTTCGCCATCCTGACCGACATCCTGGGTGACGAAGACCACCTGGGCGACATGGACTTCAAAGTAGCCGGTACCGCTAAAGGTGTGACCGCGCTGCAGATGGACATCAAGATCAAAGGCATCACCGAAGAGATCATGGAAATCGCCCTGGGCCAAGCCCTGGAAGCGCGCCTGAACATCCTCGGCCAGATGAACCAGATCATTGGTCAGTCCCGCACCGAGCTGTCGGAAAATGCTCCGACCATGATTGCGATGAAAATCGACACCGACAAAATCCGTGATGTCATCGGTAAGGGCGGCGCGACCATCCGTGCGATCTGTGAAGAAACCAAGGCTTCGATCGATATCGAAGACGACGGTTCGATCAAGATCTTCGGCGAAACCAAGGAAGCGGCTGAAGCAGCACGCCAGCGCGTCCTGGGTATCACCGCTGAGGCCGAGATCGGCAAGATCTACGTTGGTAAGGTTGAGCGCATCGTCGACTTCGGCGCGTTCGTCAACATCCTCCCGGGCAAAGACGGTCTGGTTCACATCTCCATGCTGAGCGATGCTCGCGTTGAGAAAGTGACCGACATTCTGAAAGAAGGCCAGGAAGTGGAAGTGCTGGTACTGGACGTGGACAACCGCGGCCGTATCAAGCTGTCCATCAAGGACGTAGCAGCAGCCAAGGCTTCGGGCGTTTAATCACCCGCAAGCTTTATGCTGAAAAAAAGGACTCTTCGGAGTCCTTTTTTTATGGGCGCAAGAAAATGAAGCAGAATCAGCTGTTTAGCGCTGCCCAAAAGCCGCAACTTGCATGCAGGCACGATGCGCTTCATGCAAGTTGCACGATTTCGAAAATACGCTGTTTCTATAACTCATTGTTTATAAAGAGATTTAATCTGTTCGGCGACTTGGCACACTGCCTGCAATATCCCTGGTAGCGCTGCAGCATGAAGGTTTACGTCTGCAGACTTTTAATAAAACAGGAGTTACTCGTATGAAGAAGTTCGCTCTCGCTACTGCTACCGCTCTGACCCTGGCCATGGGTGCTAACGTAGCCTTTGCTCAGACTTCCCAAGCCCCTATGACTTTGGCGGCCGGTGAAGCGACCAAGGCTAAGGAAAGCGTTTCGGATACTTGGATCACCACTAAAGTCAAAGCTGACCTGCTGACCGAAAAAGGCATTCCAGGTTCGGACATCAAGGTTGAAACCAACAAAGGTGTGGTTTCCCTGTCCTCCGACGTCGCTATCTCCGATTCGCAGAAAGCCACTGCTGTAGCCATCACCAAGAAAATCAAAGGCGTGACTGCGGTTTCTGCTGACGGCCTGCTGGCTGGCGGTGCTACCAAAGCTGACGGCATCGACAAAACCAAAGGCGCTGCCCACGACGCTAAAGAGACCACCAGCGATACCTGGATCACTACCAAAGTGAAGGCTGACCTGGTAACTGAAAAAGGCATTCCTGGCACCGACATCAAGGTTGAAACCAACAAAGGTGTTGTATCCCTGTCGTCGCCTACCGCTGTGACCGCTTCGCAGAAAGAAACGGCTGTAGCGATCACCAAGAAAATCAAAGGCGTTAAAGCTGTCTCGGCCGATGGTCTGAAAGCAGAGTAACGCTGAACGTTTCGTTTGAACTGAATAGCGGCGGCTTAGGGTGAGCTAGATATCCACCTGACGCACCTCTGGAGTTCATGCGACCGACCACACGGATGTGGTCATTACAGGCCCCGGCACTTGTGTCGGGGCCTGTTCTATTTCAGGAGGGCTCAAGCCCCAAGGCCGGTGTAGGAGCGAGCTTGCTCGCGAAGAACCCGCAGGCGCTGCGCTCATTCAGGATGCCCGCGTTATCGTTGGCGTTTTTCGCGAGCAAGCTCGCTCCTACAGAGGGTTGTAGTGCGTTAGCTATCGGTTACTCAGCATCCAGGTGCATGGGAGTGACTACCCGACCATCTTTCTCCGCCTGCCCCAGTTGCGCATCTATGAAGTACACGCGGTCGTCTTCCAACTGGCCCTTGTCTACCAAGTAGTCCTTGATAGTGCTGGCTCGGTCCTGCCCCAGCTGGCGCAGTAGCACGTCACTGCCACTCCAGAACTTGATCACACCGTCCTTGAGCTTCGCCGAGCGCTCATCGCTGCTCAGGTCTTTCCATTCGGCGGGTGGTTGCTGTTTGAGACGGGTACGGTAGATGCCTTCCAGCAAGGGGGCTTTTTCCTTCTCCGGCACTTCAAGCAACGAGGCCTGGGCCGGGACTTTGTCGCCACGACGCTGGAGGATCTTGTAATAGTTGTATTGGTATTCACGTTCCAGTCGCTGTGCGGCCAGGAACGGCCCGTCGCTGCTGGCAGCGGCTGTGCCTTCAATTTCCAGGCGCAGGGCAGGGCGTTCTTTCAGCGCCTTGGCCAGGGTGTTCAGAGCGCCTTCGGCGTCTTTGTTCAGCTCACTGGAGCCTGCGGCGAACGACACATTGCCCAAGTCTTCGGAGCCACCCCCGGTGACCAGCCCGCCAATGAACTTGAAGGGCGCAGTTGCCGCGCGCACCACGAGGTTACGCAGGGTCTGCCACACAATCGGCATCACGCTGAATTGTGGGTTGTTCAGGTCGCCGCTCACCGGCAGTTCGATGGAGATCTTGCCGTCGGAGTCCTTGAGCAGGGCGACAGCCAGGCGAATCGGTAAGTCGACGGCATCGGAGCTGTCGACTTTCTCACCCAATTGCAACTGCTCGACCACCACTTTGTTTTCAGCCTTCAACTGGCCTTTGGTGATCACGTAGTGCAGATCGAGATTCAGGCGGCCCTTGCGGATGCGGAAGCCCGCGAACTTGCCTGAGTAAGGTGTCAGGTTGGTCAGCTCGACACGCTTGAAGCTGGTGGCGATGTCCAACGCGGCCATCGGGTCAAACGGGTTCACGCTGCCTTTGATCGTCACTGGCGCGTAACGGTCCACCTTGCCCTTGATGTCGACGCTGGCCGGTTTGGCCTGGCGACTGTCGATGGTGCCAATCTGGCCGTTGAGCTGTTGAATCGCGGTGGCAAAGTTGGGTGTGAGGCTAAAGTCAGCAAAGTTGGCCGAACCGTCGTTGATCGCGATCTGGCCGATATGAATGCCCAAGGGCTTCTCGTTACTGGCGGCAGGTTTGGCGGCCGACTTGCTGCCGCTGTCGGCGGGCTGCGGGATCAGCAGGTCGTCGATGTTGGTGGTGCGATCTTCGTTGATCATGAAGCGCGCATACGGCTGCAACAGGTTGACCTTGTCGATCGACAGGCTTTGGCCGTGCTGGTAGTTCAGGCCTTCCAACACCAGGCGCTGCCATTTGAGGAAGTCGCGGGTCTTGAGGGTGTCCAGGGTATGCAACTGGTCAACCTGGGCGCGGCCGGTGACCTGGAGGGCCAGTGGCTCGGTGCTTTTGAGGTTCACGTCCAGGTTGCTGCCCAGCATGCCGCTGCGCAATTCCAGGCGAATAAACGGGCTGATATAGGCCTGGGCGACACGCAGGTCGATGTCCTGGGTGTTCACTTTCAGCTTGGCGCTGACGGGGTTGAGGTTAACCTCGCCGGTTGCCTGGATCTTGCCTTGTTTGCCCAGGCCGGTGTCGATCTTCAAGGCAAAGGGGCTCTGGTTGAGGCTGTCGAAGTTCTGTACATCGACATTCAACGGGCCCAGCTCCAGCGCCACAGCCGGTTTAGCCTGGCGGTCGGCCAGGTGCACCTGATAGTTACGCAGTTGCACATCCTTGAGCAGCACTTGCCACGGCTTGCTCGGGGCAGCCGGTTGCGCCGAAGGCGCGTCAGCAGTGGTTGGCTCCGGTGCCTTGGCCGGCTTGCTCGGTTGGCTGGCGAATAGTTTTTGCCAGTCCAATTGGCCATCGGCCTCACGGGCGGCCCAGGTTTCCAGCTTGTTGCTGCGGATCTTGCCGATAACCACCTGCTGCTTGGCCAGGTCTACCGTGGTTTCGCTGACGTCCAGGCGTTCCAGGCGTGCCAGTGGCCGGCCATCGGGGGCCTTGATCGCAAAGGGGGCGATGCTGGCGGCGGTGTTGGTCAGGTTCAGCTCGGTCTCTTTGGCCAGGCTGAATTTGTAGTCGGTACTGAAGTTGAGCACCCCGTCTTCCAACACCAGTGGCAGTGCGTCACGTACATACGGCCACCAGGCTTTCATCTTGCCGTCGGTAACCTTCAAGGTGCCTTCGGAGGTGATCGGTACCAGGCTGAAGTTGCCTTTCCAGTCGATCTGACCCCCTTCGGGGCCGGCGGCGACCAGGGTCATGTCGGCATTGTCGTCGGGCAAGGTGCTGAGGTTTTTCAGCTCGAAGTCGAGTTCGTCGTAGAGGAATTCGATGGGTTCGCTGGGGCGCAAGTCCTGGAAGTGCAGGTTACCGCCCGCCAGCTTGATGCTGTCGATACGCAGTGGGAACGGCTTGGCATCAGGATCGGCCGGGGTTGGCTCGCTCGGTGGCAGTTTGAACAGCTGCGCCAGGTTCAGTTGGCCGGACTTGTCGAACAGCAGTTCGGTCTTGGGCTTGTCCAGTTGCACATCGGCCAGGTGCAGGGCGCGGGTCCAGAGGCTGTCGACCTGCAGGTTGGCGTAGAGACGCTCGAAACCTACTTGCTCTTTGCCTGGCTCACCGATCTTCAGGCCCCACAGCGTCAGTTCCAGGCTGAAGGGGTTGAGTTCGATGCGCTCGATCCGCGCCGGTACCGTGGCGTAATTGGCCAACTGTTGGTTGGCAATGCGAAGGGCGATGCCGGGTAATATCAGAAAGCCCAGCAAGCTGTACAAAGCAAGGGCGGTCAACAAGGCGCCTACGGCGCGGATCAATCCTTTGGGCATGGGTGAACGCCATCTATGTCGAACGAGAGTGCCTTGGAGTATGGCACGGGAATTCGGTTCCGAAGAACCGTGGGTGCTGGGAAACTTCCTACAGTTGCAGGATCAGGGTCTTCAGCGGAGGCTGTTGGTCTTTGGAGGGAAAGTCGGCCCCAGGTGTCATCACTTGCCACTCGCGTACCGGGCGCCCGGCTTTTTCTGCACAGCGCAGCACCTGCTCACGCCAGTCCTCCATGCTGACCTTTGCCAAGTTGTTGCAGCAAATCAGCACGCCATTGTCGGCGGTGGCCAGCAGTGCGGGTTTGAGCAGGCTTTGATAGTCGCGCAACAAATCGACGGTGCCGAAAGCGCTCTTGGCCCAGGCGGGAGGATCGAGCAGTACCAGGTCGTACTGGCGCTGTTCCAGGCGCGGATAGCTCGGCAGCTTCTGCCCGCGACGCTGGGTGATCGGCAGGCCCGCCAGTTGGCGAATCGCCGGGAAGTAGTCGGACAGCACAAACTCCATGCTCGGCAACTGTGGGTTGAGCTGGCCGTTTTCACGCCCCACCGCCAGGTTGCCCTCGGCAAAATCCAGGTTGCACACCTCGCGCGCGCCGCCCGCTGCTGCGCTCAAACCTACGCCGCAGGTATAGGCGAACAGGTTCAGCACGCTTTTGCCGTCGCTGTGGTCCTTGACCCAGCCCCGGGTGTTACGCAGGTCGAGGAACAGCAATGGGTCTTGCCCGCCGTGGCGCCCACGCACACGGTAATTGAGGCCCCACTCGTGGCCGACCAGGTCTTCCAAAGCCCCCGGCTCCGCGCGGTACACCGTGTCTTCGCGGTCGATGCGCGAGTTGCCGCGGGCACGGTCGTTGTACACCAGCAACAATTCCAGGCCCATGTATTGGTTGATCAGTTGGTGCAGGTCCAGCAAGTCTGCCGTTTCCAAGGACTGGTGGAAGCTTTGTACCAGCAATTGCGGGCCGTAGCGGTCGATGGTCAAGCCACCGGCGCCTTCCTGGCTGCCGTGGAACAGCCGATAGCAGTCCGTACCCTGGGCGTGCAGCGTGTTGATCAGGTCTTGGCGGTGATCGAGGGCGGCGCGCAGCGCCTGATTCAAGGGAGTCATGGAGCGCGCCTTGCTTGCAGATGAATAAGAAAAAGGGGGCGCGAAGTTTAACAGCTAACCCCGGCCTGCACAGGCCGGGGATTATCCTGGCGCTACCGGTTGAGGCGTTTGTCGATCAAACCGTCCACCACGCTGGGGTCGGCCAGGGTCGAGGTGTCGCCCAGGCTGTCCAGTTCGTTGCAGGCGATCTTGCGCAAGATGCGCCGCATGATCTTGCCGGAGCGGGTTTTCGGCAGGGCAGGCGCCCATTGGATCAGTTCCGGTTTGGCGAAGCTGCCAATCTCCTTGCTGACCAACTCCAGCAAGTGCTTTTTCAATTCGTCGCTGGGTTCGACGCCATTCATGGGGGTGACAAAGGCGTAGATGCCCTGGCCTTTGACGTCGTGGGGATAGCCCACCACAGCGGCTTCGGCGACCTGATCATGCAGCACCAGGGCACTTTCCACCTCGGCGGTGCCGATGCGATGGCCCGAGACGTTGATCACATCGTCGATGCGCCCGGTGATCCAATAGTCACCGTCTTCATCGCGCCGTGCGCCGTCCCCGGTGAAGTAGTAGCCGGGGTAGGGTTTGAAGTAGGTGTCGATCATGCGCTGCGGGTCGCCATAGACGCTGCGAATCTGCCCCGGCCAGCTGGCCTTGATCGCCAGGACGCCACTGCCGGCGCCACTGATTTCCTTGCCCTGTTCATCGAGCAACACCGGTTGTATGCCGAACATGGGCTGTGTCGCGCAGCCCGGTTTGATGCGCTGGGCGCAGACCAGCGGGCTGAGCATGATGCCGCCGGTTTCGGTCTGCCACCAGGTATCGACAATGGGGCAGCGCTGTTCGCCCACGGCGTTGAAATACCAGTCCCAGGCTTCCGGGTTGATCGGCTCACCGACGCTGCCCAGTAGGCGCAGGCTGGTGCGGGATGTGCTCTGCAACGGGCCGTGGCCTTCACGCATCAGGGCGCGCAGGGCGGTGGGTGCGGTGTAGAAGATATTCACCTGGTGTTTATCGATGACCTGCCAGAAACGCGAACTGTCCGGATAACTCGGCACGCCTTCGAACATCAGCGAGGTGGCGCCATTGGCCAGCGGGCCATAGACGATATAGCTGTGGCCGGTGACCCAGCCCACGTCGGCGGTGCACCAGAACACTTCGCCCTCTTGATAGTCGAGCACGTACTTGAAGGTCATCGCCGCTTGCAGCAGGTAGCCAGCGGTGGTGTGCAGCACGCCTTTGGGTTTGCCGGTGCTGCCGGAGGTATAGAGGATGAACAGCGGGTCTTCGGCGTCCATCGGCTCGGGCGGGCAGTTGTCGCTGGCGGCGTCTAGGGCGGCTTGGTACTTGAGGTCGCGGCCTTCGTGCCAAGTCACGCTCGCTCCGGTGCGCTCGACCACCAATACCGTGTTGACGTTCGGGCAACTGGCCAGGGCTTTGTCGACGTTCTGCTTCAGCGCCACGGGCTTGCCACCGCGTACGCCCTCGTCGGCGGTGATCACGGTGCGGCAATCGGCGTCGAGAATGCGGTCGCGCAACGCGTCCGGGGAGAAACCACCAAACACCACCGAGTGCACCGCGCCGATTCGCGTGCAGGCCAGCATGGCGTAGGCCGCTTCGGGGATCATCGGCATGTAGATACACACGCGATCACCTTTGTTCACGCCACGGCTTTTCAACACATTGGCCAGGCGGCTGACGTTTTGGTGCAGTTGACGGTAAGTAATCGTGCAGGATTTTGACGGATCATCGCCTTCCCAGATGAAGGCCGGCTGATCGGCGCGTTGCGCCAGGTGGCGGTCGATGCAGTTGTAGCTGACATTCAACTGACCACCGGCAAACCATTGGGCGGCACCGGTGTGGATGTCTGACTGCTGGACGCTGTGCCAGGGTTTTATCCAGTCGAGAAAGCCCTTGGCCTGTTCGGCCCAGAAGGTGTCTGGCTGGTCGATGGATTGGCGATAGAGGCGCTGGTAGTCCTCTTGACTGAGTTGCGCAGCCCGGCGGACGGCATCGGCGGTGGGAAAGGTGCTGATATCGAACATGAGCGCTCCTTATACTTGTTTTTGCGACAAGTCATAAAGATGCACCCTGGGGCGGGAGGGTTCAAGGCCAACGTCCAAACACACGTTGGCCTTGAACGCACGGCCTCAGCCGCGGTGACGACCGCGGAAGTAGTTGATCAGGCCCTGGGTCGAAGCGTCTTCGGCCAAGGTTTCTTCGGCGCCGGTCAGGCGGTTGTACACGCCTTTGCCCAGCTCCTTGCCCAGTTCCACGCCCCATTGGTCGAAGGCATTGATGCCCCACACCACGCTCTGCACGAACACCTTGTGTTCATACATCGCCACCAATGCGCCCAGGCGACGCGGGCTGATGCGCTCGACCACCAGGGTGTTGCTCGGACGGTTGCCCGGGATCACCTTGTGCGGTGCCAGCTTCTGTACTTCGGCTTCCGGCAGGCCCTTCTCACGCAGCTCGGCTTCGGCCTCGCTGCGGGTCTTGCCGAGCATCAGCGCCTGGCTCTGGGACAGGCAGTTGGCGTACAGCCACTGATGGTGGTCGGACACCGGGTTGAAACTGACGATCGGCACAATGAAGTCGGCCGGGATCAGTTGAGTCCCTTGGTGCAGCAACTGGTGGTAAGCGTGCTGGCCGTTGCAGCCTACGCCGCCCCAGATCACCGGGCCGGTATCGGTGGACACAGGCGTGCCGTCCTGGCGCACGCTCTTGCCGTTGGATTCCATGTCCAACTGCTGCAAATGCTTGGTGATGTTACGCAGGTAATGGTCGTACGGCAGGATCGCATGGCTCTGCGCACCCCAGAAGTTGCCGTACCACACGCCCAGCAAGCCCAGCAGCACGGGCATGTTGGCTTCGAACGGTGCGTTCAGGAAGTGCTGGTCCATGGTGTAGGCACCCGACAGCAGTTCCTTGAAGTTGGACATGCCGATGGCCAAAGCAATTGGCAAGCCGATGGCCGACCACAGCGAGTAGCGCCCACCGACCCAGTCCCACATCGGGAAAATGTTCTCTTCGCGGATACCGAACGCCACGGCCGCGGCGTTGTTGCTCGAGACGGCGATGAAGTGGCGATACAGCTCGGCTTCCGAGCCCCCCTGGGCCAGGTACCAGGCGCGGGCGGCCTGGGCGTTTTTCAGGGTTTCCAGGGTGTTGAAGGATTTGGACGAGACGATAAACAGCGTGGTCTCGGCGCGCAGCTTCATGGTCAGTTCGTGGAACTCGCTGCCGTCGATGTTCGCCAGGTAGTGGCAACGCACGCCTTTGTGGGCATAGGACAGCAGCGCTTCGGAGACCAGCTCCGGGCCGAGGAACGAGCCACCGATGCCAATGTTCACCACGTCGGTGATCGGCTTCTCGGTGTAGCCACGCCACAGGCCGTCGTGAATACGGCCGACCAAGTCAGTGATCTGGTTCAGCACCTTGTGCACGTCCGGCATGATGTTCACGCCGTTGACCGACAGCTTGTCGCCCACCGGGCGGCGCAGGGCGGTGTGCAGGGCAGGGCGGCCTTCGGAGGAGTTGACCGGTTCGCCAGCGTACTGCGCGTCGATCGCCGCCTTGAGATTGACTTCCTTGGCCAGGCCCACCAGCAGGTCGCGGGTTTCGCTGGTGATCAGGTTTTTCGAGTAATCGAGGAAAAGTCCGCAGCTGCTCAAGGTGAACTGGGAAAAACGCTGAGGATCGGCATTGAACGCCTCGCGCATGCTGAAATCCTGCATGGCTTGGCGATGTTGAACAAGCGCTTGCCAGGCGGGCAGCGCGGTAACGTCATGAGGGGTGCGGTAGTACGCCATCGCTGCGGGTTTCCTTTTTATTACGGGGACTGCCTTTAGGACACTTCAAAGCCCGGAACATCCAGTCTTATTGCAAGGATTGGGTTCCAGACAGCGCTAACCATAGCGCAGGGCAGTTACATTAAACCTAGCGTGTGGATATGTCTTGGCTTTGTCTGCGCTGTGGCCGGTACTTTTTTATACCGGCACAGCCGTCGGGGCAACAGGTTGAGGGTAATGCGGGGGTCAGGCGAGGTTCAGGTGCAGGTTATCGATCAGGCGTGTGGCCCCCAGATAAGCGGCGACCAGGATCACCACATCACGATCTTCAGCCGTGGCCGGGCGCAGATGCACGCCTTGGCGCACTTCCAGGTAGTCCATGCGCAGCCCAGCGGCTTCAATCTGCTGGATGTGCTCGGCGCGCAGTCTGGCGAAATCATGATCACCGCCTTCGATGGCCGTGGCGATCTGGGTGAGGGCACGGTACAGCACTGGTGCGACCGCCCGTTGCTCCTCGGTGAGGTAACCGTTGCGTGATGACAGCGCGAGGCCGTCTTCTGCGCGCACGGTGGGCTCGCCGATGATCTGGATCGGCATGTTCAGGTCGCGGACCATGGCGCGAATCACCGCCAACTGCTGGTAGTCCTTCTGGCCAAATACGGCCATGTCCGGCTGCACCATGTTGAACAGCTTGCTGACCACCGTGGCCACGCCTTCGAAGTGCCCTGGGCGGCTGGCACCGCACAAGCCTTCAGACAGTTGTGGCACGCTGACGCGGGTCTGGCCGTTCATGCCATCGGGGTACATTTCTTCGACCGTGGGCGCAAACAGCAGGTTGCAACCGGCCTGCAGGAGCTTTTCCTGGTCGGCGGCCAATGTGCGTGGGTATTTGTCCAGATCTTCGCCAGCGCCGAATTGCAGCGGGTTGACGAAAATGCTCGCGACCACAAAATCCGCTTGCTGCGCGGCCTTGGTCACCAGGGTGGCGTGGCCGCTGTGCAGGTTGCCCATGGTGGGCACAAAGCCGATGCGTTTGCCTGCGTTGCGGGCGTGGGTTACGGCGGCCCGCAGTTCGCGGACGGTTTTAACGGTGTTCATGCCGAGAATCCGTGTTCAACGCTTGGGAACGTCACGTTTTTCACTTCGCTGACGTAGGCGCTCAGGGCGGCGTGGATGCTGTCCTGGCCGGCCATGAAGTTCTTCACGAACTTCGGCACGTGGCCGGTGATCGACAGGCCGAGCATGTCGTGCAATACCAGCACCTGGCCGTCAGTGGCGGAACCGGCGCCAATCCCGATCACGGGCACTTTGACGGCCTGGGTGATTTCGGCGGCCAGTTCGCTCGGCACGCATTCCAGCAGAATCATCGCAGCACCGGCTTGCTCCAGGGCGATGGCATCGGCGCGCATCTGGCGGGCCTGGGCTTCATTGCGGCCCTGGACCTTGTAGCCACCGAGGATATTGACCGACTGCGGCGTCAGCCCCATGTGCGCACACACCGGCACACCGCGCTCGGCCAGCAGCCGGATCGACTCGGCCAGCCATACGGCACCTTCGACTTTGATCATGTGCGCGCCGGCCTGCATCAGCTTGCCGGCGTTCAGGAAGGTTTGCTCAAGGGTGGCGTAACCCATGAACGGCAGGTCCGCGATGATAAAGGCGCCCTTGTTGCCACGCTTGACGCTGGCGGTGTGGTAGGCGAGTTCATCGGTGGTCACGGGCAGCGTGCTGTCATTCCCTTGAAGAACCATGCCCAGGGAGTCGCCCACCAGCAGCACTTCGACGCCAGCCTGGCAGCTGGCGTGGGCGAAGGTGGCGTCATAGCAGGTCAGCATGGTGATTTTTTCACCTTTGAGCTTGAGGCTCTGCAAGGTGGTCAGGGTAATGTCTGGCATGAAAGGGTCCTCGTTCAGGCGCTTGGAAACAGCGAGTAACGCGCGTGAGTCTTCGTTTATACAGGCGCACTGTCTTGAAAGCAGTGCTTATAAGGCCTGGATTGCGCCCTGTCGCGCCGGGTTGGCGGCAGCGGGACGCCTATAGTCGTGAGGAGGACACGGGAAGTCAATTGGATGTGTTACCGCATTGTTACGATGGCGGTGTTACCGCTGTTACTGACGCGATTGCGCAACGTGTGCGCGGTATTACGGCAAAGAAGATCAAAGGTGGGAGCTGGCTTGCCTGCGATGGCATCCACTCGGTGTGGCTGATACACCGAGTGGATGCCATCGCAGGCAAGCCAGCTCCCACATTGACCGAGTCATTCTTGAGGGAGGCGTTCCAGGCCGACGAACGGGCAGGCGGTGAGCAAGTCGCTCAAACGCTGGCCGTCAGGCAGATGCATACCGGCCGGCGCCAGCTCAGCCAACGGATACAGCACAAACGCGCGCAGATGCATCTGGTAGTGCGGCACTTTCAGGCGCGGCTCGTCGATCAGGCGATCACCGAACAGCAGGATATCCAGGTCCAAGGTGCGTGGGCCCCAGCGTTCCAGGCGTTCGCGGCCCTGATCGTTTTCGATGCCTTGCAGTGCATCGAGCAAGTCCAACGGTGCCAGGTGGCTGTCCAGCGCCGCAACGGCGTTGGTGTAGCGCGGCTGGCCTGGCAGCAGTGAATCGCTTTGGTAGAAAGCGGACACACCGGCGAGCTGGGTGCCAGGCAATTGCGCCAGCGCCTGGATCGCGCTGCGCAATTGTTGGTGCGGGGCAGCCAGGTTGCTGCCCATGCCGATGTAGATACGTTCCACGTTTATTCGCCCGCGGCGCCCGAGGCATCGGCACTGCTGCGTTTACGCTTGGTGCCGCTGCGGCGACGCTTTTTCGGGCCTTCACCGGCGCTATCGCCTTTGCTGCCCAGTTCACGAATCATCTCGCGGCGCTGGCTGTCATTGGCGTCCTGATAGTCGGTCCACCATTCGCCCAGGCCATCGGTCTGTTCGCCGGCGCTTTCACGCAGCAGCAGGAAGTCGTAGCCGGCACGGAAACGCGGGTTGTCCAGCAACAGATCGGCGCGCTTGCCGCTGCGGCGTGGCAGGCGCTCCTGCATGTCCCAGATCTCGCGGATCGGCATGGTGAAGCGTTTGGGGATGGCGATGCGTTGGCACTGTTCGGCGATCAGCTCGTGAGCTGCTTCCTGCATGGCCGGGATCGGCGGCATGCCACGGTCCTGCAAGCGCAGTACGCGTTTGGGCAGGGCCGGCCACAACAAGGCGGCAAACAGGAACGCCGGGGTCACCGGCTTGTTCTGCTTGATGCGCAGGTCGGTGTTGATCAGGGCTTCGCTGATCAAAGTGTGGGTGTACGTCGGGTTGTACTCCAAGGCCTCGGCACTGGCCGGGAACAATGGGTCGAACAACTGCAAGTCCACCAGCATTTCAAAGGTGTCGGCGGCATAGCCCGAAAGGAACAGCTTGAGCACTTCCTCAAACAGGCGCGCCGAGGGGATTTCCCGCAGCATCGGCGCCAGTTCGCGAATCGGCGCGGCGGTGTGCTTTTCGATGCCGAAGTTGAGCTTGGCGGCGAATCGCACGGCGCGCAGCATGCGCACCGGGTCTTCCTGGTAGCGCTGCGTCGGGTCGCCGATCAGGCGGATCAGGTTGTTGCGGATGTCGTGTACGCCGTTAGCGTAATCGAGGATGCGCTCGCTGACCGGGTCGTAATACAAGGCGTTGATGGTGAAGTCGCGACGTTGCGCGTCCTCTTCCAGGGTGCCATACACGTTATCGCGCAGGATGCGCCCGCTCTCGTTGCGGGAAGACTGGTTGGTGTCTTCTTCTTCATCGTTTTGCGGGTGACCGGCGCGGAAGGTCGCGACCTCGATGATTTCGCGACCAAAGTGGATATGCACCAGCTTGAAGCGCCGGCCGATGATTCGTGCATTACGAAACTCGGCACGCACTTGTTCAGGCGTGGCGCTGGTGGCGACGTCGAAATCCTTGGGCGTGATGTTGAGCAACATGTCGCGTACGCAACCACCCACCAGGTAGGCCTGGTAGCCGGCGTTCTGTAAACGTTCGACGATGTTCACGGCATAACGGCTGAATTGAGCGCGCTGCAGCGAATGCTGGCTGCTATTGAGCACTTCAGGCGTGCTGCGTTTGTGTTGCGTTCGACGCAAGGGAGAACGGAATGACTGGAACAACTTCTTCAGCATGGGATGCACTGTTTGAAGGAATGTTCGGCCATAACGAAGAATGACCGCATGATGGGCGGGGATTCTAGCATTTAGTCGGGGGATGGTGTAGGAACAAGCTAAAGGCATTGCGCCATAAGCGTTTGAAGGTCAAAACCCGGAAACTACAAGGGGAGCCGAAGCTCCCCCAGAAGTAGTTGCGTGCTCTATTTTTATTATTGGTGTCGGGCTTCTTGTTTTTGTTGATCGCCCTCGCCACGAAGCTTCACCTTCATGACACTCCCAATCGGGAGTCAAGAGCAAACGGATTGCTTTGGTCGCTGTGTTGCTGATCTACGATCCAACCAGTTCAGGCTCTGCCTTAGGGCAGTTTTTGTTGTTCTCGGCCTGGTTGCGGGGCAAGCCCCAAATGCAACGCCTCTCCAAAAGAATCAGTTAGCTGCGCCTCCGCCGTGTTGTTTTTGTTATGCGTGAGTCGATTCGTCTTATTTTTATTGTCTTGTACAAAGCTTGTTATTGTTTTTGTACTAAGCATATAGCAGGGTGCGTGCCAACTTTTGCGCCGGCCAGCAAAACCGGGGGGTTGGGCTGGTTTCGCAAGATTGAGGGCCAAAAAAAGCCGGGGCTTCGTTACCGTAAGCCCCGGCTTTTGTTACGTGAAAAGTCAGCGGTAACAGTTTTTTCACATCAACAGGTGTTACCTGTGGGGCTGCGCCCTCAGCTTTCGCTGGCCACCCCGGTCTTGCGCCGTGGAATGCCCAGGCGCTGGCGCCGTTCCCACAGGCATTTGCGACTCACGCCCAGCTTGCGCGCCAGCTCGGTCTCGGTCATATGGTCCTGATGCTCGAGCACGAAGTGCTGGAAGTAGTCTTCCAGTGACAAATCTTCCGTCGGTTCATGACTGGTATTGCTACCGCTGCCCTGCTGCGGGGCCAAGCCGATGAAATCGTCGTCATCCAGGTCGCTGAGTTCAATGTCGATGCCCAGCAACTCGGCGGAAATCTCCGGGCTCTCCGACAGGATCACCGCGCGCTCGACGGCGTTCTCCAGCTCACGCACGTTCCCTGGCCACGAGTAGTGACGGATCGCCTGCTCGGCGTCTGCGGCAAACTTCAGGTCGGTGCGGTCAATGCGTGCGCCTTGGCGCAACAGGAACGCGTTGGCGATCTCGTTGACGTCGGCGCCACGCTCGCGCAGGGCCGGCAATTTGAGCGCGATGACATGCAGGCGGTAATACAAGTCCTCGCGGAACTGGCCGATCTTGGCCAGGCTCTTGAGGTCTCGGTGTGTCGCTGCGATCAATCGAACATCGACCTTCTGCGATTGCACCGAACCCACGCGACGAATTTCGCCTTCCTGCAGCACGCGCAGCAATCGCGCCTGGGCTTCCAGGGGCAGCTCGCCAATTTCATCGAGGAACAAGGTGCCGCCGTCCGCCGCTTCTACCAGGCCCGCACGGCCGGCGCTGGCGCCGGTGAACGCACCTTTCTCGTGGCCGAACAGCTCGGACTCGATCAGGGATTCGGGAATAGCCGCGCAGTTCACCGAAATCATCGGCGCCTTGGCGCGCTTGGACAGGTTGTGCAGGGCGCGGGCCACCAGTTCTTTACCAGTGCCCGATTCGCCCTGGATCAATACATTGGAGTCGGTCGGCGCCACTTTGCGGATCTTGCTGTACAAGTCTTGCATCGGTGGGCAGGAGCCGATGATGCCGATCTCGCCGTTGCTGTTGTCGACACCCGGTTTTTCGCCGGCGCTGGCCTTGCCGGTGGGGCGCTGCTCGGCCGGCGCGCTGCTGGCCGACACACGGTCACGCAGGATGCGCGCCACGGCCTGGAGCATCTCATCGTGATCGAAAGGCTTGGCGATGTAGTCCACCGCGCCCATCTTCATCGAGTCCACCGCCGAGCGCAGGCTGGCGTAGCTGGTCATGATCAGCACCGGGGTGCCCTGGCCCAGCTTGATCAGCTCGGTGCCCGGGGCGCCGGGTAGGCGCAGGTCGCTGACAATCAGGTCGAACGTGGGAATGCTGAATCGCTCTTGGGCTTCCTGCACCGAGCCGGCTTCGCTGACCTGGTACTGATTACGTTCAAGCAGGCGTCGCAAGGCAGAGCGGATAATGGTTTCGTCTTCGACGATCAAAATGTGCGGCATTGATTCAATTCTCTCGACGGTCTCAGTTCACAGCGGACGTCGCTTCGACATGACGCGGCAAGGTCACCCGGATACGGGTGCCGCGTTGGCTTTGTGTGTCAGCCGGGCTGTCGATGGTGATTTGTCCATAATGCTCTTCAACGATGGAATAGACCAGTGCAAGGCCCAGACCGGTACCTTCACCGGGGTCCTTGGTGGTGAAGAAGGGTTCGAACAATCGGTCCATGATGTTCTGTGGAATGCCGCTGCCTTCGTCTTCCACGATCAGGTCGACCGTGTGCTCGAAAGCCTCGCTCTTGACACGTACAGCACTGCCGGCCGGCGACGCGTCGCGGGCGTTGGACAGCAGGTTGATCAGCACTTGGGCCAGGCGTTGTGAGTCGCCATCGACCCAATGGTCCGGATCGCACAGGTTAAAGAACTGTACTTCGAAATTGCGCCGGTTCAAGGCCAACAGCCCAATGGCATCCTGCGCCACTTCGGCCAGGCACACCGCTTCGTCCTGATTCTGATGGGCGCCGGAGTGGGCAAAGCTCATCAACGACTGGACGATGCGCGAAACCCGCTTGGTCTGTTCGAGGATCTGCCCGCTGATTTCGGTGATTTCCCCATCTTCTTCGCGCTCTTCGCGCAGGTTTTGCGCCAGGCAGGCGATACCGGTGATCGGGTTGCCGATTTCATGGGCCACGCCGGCCGCCAGGCGCCCGATACTGGCCAGGCGTTCGGAGTGCACCAGCTTGTCTTCGAGCATTTGTGTATCGGTCAGGTCTTCCACCAGCAGCACCAGGCCGCTGTTACCGGGTGCCAAGGGTTCATCGATGGCGGCTTTGTGCAAGTTGAGCCAGCGGGTCTGGCCGTCGAGGGCCAAGTGTTGCTTGTGCAAGTGCTCGTCCGGCAGGTTGATGAAGCCTTGCAGCAGCTCTTTCCATGGATCGCCCAGGGTGTTGAGGCGCGAACCCACCACCCGTTGGGCGGCGATACCGGTGAGTTCTTCCATGGCCTTGTTCCACATCAGGATTTCCTGGTCCTTGGCCAGGGAACACACGCCCATCGGCAGTTCCTGCAGGGTTTGGCGGTGGTAACGGCGCAGGGCGTCGAGTTCGGCGGCCAGGCCGGTGAGGCGCGAGTGGTAATCCTCCAGCCGGCTTTCGATGAAGTGGATGTCTTCGGTGACATAGTTTTCGCCACCGGCCTTGTAGGGCAAGAAGGTTTCCACCATGTCCTGGGACACGCTCGGCCCCATCAACCCGGACAGGTTGGCTTCGATACGGTCACGCAGGCGACGCAGGGCGTAGGGGCGGCGTTCGTCAAACGGCAGATAGAGGTCGCGCAGCGCCTGTTCGACTTCCTTTTGTGCGGCCTTGGCGCCCAGGGGCTTGGCCAGTTGCGTGGCGAACTCTTGGGGCGAGGCTGCGTGCAGTTCGCGGCGTTGCGGGCGGCGCACGTTATCCACCGCACAGGCTTCGGCGGCGCTGGTTTCTTCGGCACTGGCGTTGGTGAACAGCGAGATCAGGGTAAACATCAGTACGTTGGCGGCCAGCGAGGCGATGGCTGCCATGTGCCAACTGGTGTCGTCCAGCACGTAAATCATGTTCAGCAAAGGGATATAGAAGCCCTGCAGGTTGCCGACCAGCGGTAGCAGCATGGTCACGGTCCACACCAGGATCCCCGCCAGCAGCCCGGCAATAAAACCACGGCGATTGGCGGTCGGCCAGTACAGCACCGACAATACGCCCGGCAGGAACTGCAAGGTGGCGACAAACGCGACGATGCCGAGGTTGGCCAGGTCTTGCCCGGCGCCCAGCAGCAGATAAAACGCATAGCCGGCCATGATGATCGCGACGATCAGCGCGCGTCGGGTCCATTTCAACCAGCGGTAGATATTGCCCTCAGCCGGCGGCTGGTACAGCGGCAGTACCAAGTGGTTGAGCGCCATGCCCGAGAGTGCCAGCGTGGTGACGATGATCAACCCGCTGGCTGCCGACAACCCACCGACATAGGCCAGTAGCGCCAGAGCCGGGCTGTTGGCAGCAATACCGATGCCCAGGGTGAAATACTCGGGGTTGGTGGTGGCCCCCAGTTTCAGGCCTGCCCACAGGATCAGCGGCACCGCCAGGCTCATCAGCAGCAGGAACAGCGGCAAGCCCCAGCTGGCGCTGACCAGCGAGCGCGGGTTGAGGTTCTCGGTGAAGGTCATGTGGTACATGTGCGGCATCACGATCGCCGAGGCGAAGAACACCAGCAGCAGCGTACGCCATGGGCCTTCCTGCAAGGGGGTATGCAAGGCGGCGAGGGCGGTCTGGTTTTGCAGCAGCCACAGCTCCAGCTGTTGCGGCCCGTCGAATACGCCGTAGAGCGCATAAAGGCCAACGCCGCCAATGGCGATCAGCTTGATGACCGACTCAAAGGCAATCGCAAACACCAGGCCCTGGTGTTTCTCGCGGGTGGCGATATGGCGAGAACCAAAGAAGATGGTGAACAAGGTGATCAGTGCGCAGAAGGCCAGGGCAACCCGATGTTGCACGGGCTCGCGGGTCAGGATGCTGATGGAATCGGCCACCGCCTGGATCTGCAGGGCCAGCAGGGGCAGCACGCCGATCAGCATGAAGATGGTGGTCAGCGCACCGGCCCAGGTACTGCGAAAGCGAAAGGCAAACAGGTCTGCCAGGGAAGACAGCTGGTACGTCCGGGTGATTTTCAGGATCGGGTACAGCAGCACTGGCGCCAGCAGGAACGCGCCCGACACCCCAAGATAACTGGAGAGAAAACCGTAGCCGTACTGATAGGCCAGCCCCACCGTGCCGTAGAACGCCCAGGCACTGGCGTACACGCCCAGGGACAAGGTGTAGGTCAATGGATGGCGAATGATCGCCCGCGGAATCATTCCGCGCTCACTGATCCAGGCCACGCCGAATAACGCAGCCAGGTAGGCGGCGCTGATCAGCAGCATCTGGGTGAGACTAAAGCTCATCGGCATCTTTTTGGCTCTGCAGGATGAAGGTCACGACGATCAGGATCAGCCATAGCAGATAAGGGCGATACCAGGCGCCCGTGGCGTCGATCCACCAATCCATGATGGCGGGGGAGAACAGGTAGATCCCGACGACCAGCAGCAGGACCAAACGATAGATGTACATGTTGGCCTCTGATTAAAAATCTGCCGCGATGTTAACGGATGGCTGGCAACCTGCAAGCGCCTTCAACTCAATTGCGCTTCGGCCAGGGTCAGTGTGCGCGGGATGCGGGTGGCGTCCCAGTGCGCAATGCCCCAATCCAGCAGTTCTCGTGGGCTGGCGTGCAGCAGCTGCGCGTCAGGCTGTTGGCCAAGGGCGCGCAGTGCTCTTAGCAGCAAAGGCGTGGCCTGGTCGGCTGTCAACGGTGGAGATCGGTAGGACTTGCCCAGCTTGTTGCCGTCTGGCTGCACGATCAGCGGCACGTGCAAGTAACGGGGTTGGCGCAGGCCGAGCAGCTCTTGCAGGTACAGCTGGCGCGGTGTGGAGTCGAGCAGGTCGGCGCCGCGCACGATATCGGTTATCCCTTGCCAGGCGTCGTCGAGCACCACCGCCAGTTGGTAGGCGTAGAGGCCGTCGCGGCGACGGATGATGAAGTCGCCGGCATCGCGGCCCAGATGCTGCCGGAACTCGCCTTGGACGCGGTCGGTAAAGTGATATTCCAACTCGGGCACGCGCAAGCGGATGGCGGCGTCTTGCTGGGCGTGGCCGGCATTGCGGCACAAGCCTGGGTAAACCCCGTTGTAGGGCTCCAACTGCTTGCGCGAGCAGGTGCAGGCGTAGGCCAGGCCGTGGTTGAACATATCGTTCAGTACTTTGGCGTAGGCATCATGCCGCTCGCTCTGGCGAACCAGTTCGCCATCCCATTCAAAGCCGTAGCTTTCCAGCGCATGCAGAATCGCCGCCTGGGCGCCGGGCTCTTCACGGGGAGGGTCGAGGTCTTCCATGCGCATCAACCATCGCCCCTGGTGGGCGCGCGCATCGAGGTAGGAAGCAAGGGCGGCAACCAGGGAACCGAAGTGCAAATGGCCGCTGGGTGTGGGGGCGAAACGCCCAATATAGGTAGAGGCTGTCATGGCCCGGATACTACTGCATAACCGGTAAACGCCAGAAACAAAAATGGAGCGTTCGCACGCTCCATTTCGTTCAACTCGACAACGTTACTTGCCGACCTGTTTTTCCTTGATTTCAGCCAAGGTCTTGCAGTCTACGCACAGGTCCGCGGTTGGGCGGGCTTCCAGTCGGCGAATACCGATTTCGACGCCGCAGGATTCGCACCAGCCGTATTCTTCGTCTTTGATCAGTTGCAGGGTCTTGTCGATCTTCTTGATCAACTTGCGCTCGCGGTCGCGGGCGCGCAGTTCGAGGGCGAACTCTTCTTCCTGGCTGGCACGATCGGCCGGGTCGGGGAAGTTGGCCGCTTCATCCTTCATATGGTCAACCGTACGGTCGACTTCCTGCATCAAGTCCTGTTTCCACTTGTTGAGGATCTTGGTGAAGTGCTCGCGCATGGGCTCGCCCATGTACTCCTCGCCCTTTTTTTCGACATAGGGTTCGAAGCCGCCGAGGCCTTGAGTCTGCTGTTGCTTTGCTTGGGTGGACATGAATAGACCGCCTCTCACTCTTCTAATCCATTGCGCAGGATTGCAACGTCACCGACACCTGCCGGCCCTGCGGCTGCAAGCGGGCGAACTTACCAGATAGATTCAGGGTGCGCTACTCCCGGTTGTCGAGGTCCAGGGCAAAGGGGATGCAAACCGCAGCAGCCCGCCATGACTGGGTATGTATCGCCTCGAATGTTGATTTTAGCTGTTTTACGAGCGCGCGCAGGGTGCACTTGCAGCCCCAATCAGGCAATAGAGCATGTTTTACCGTGAGGGTTCGGTAGAATCCAGATTTTGTCCTCACCGTCTAAGGAAGGCTAATGGCTCAGCCCTACAGTGCGCGCAGTCGCGCCATCGAACCTTTTCATGTCATGGCGTTACTGGCGCGTGCCAATGAGCTGCAGGCCGCCGGTCACGACGTGATCCACCTGGAAATCGGCGAGCCGGATTTCACCACCGCCGAGCCGATCATCCAGGCCGGCCAAGCCGCGTTGGCAAACGGTAAAACGCGCTACACCGCCGCCCGCGGCTTGCCCGAATTGCGCGAAGCCATCAGCGGTTTCTACCAGCAACGCTACGGTTTGAGCATCGACCCGCAGCGCATTCTGATCACCCCCGGTGGCTCCGGTGCGTTACTGCTGGCCAGCAGTTTGCTGGTGGATCCGGGCAAGCATTGGCTGCTGGCGGACCCAGGCTACCCCTGCAACCGACACTTCCTGCGCCTTGTGGAAGGCGCGGCGCAATTGGTGCCGGTCGGCCCAGACGTACGTTACCAGTTGACCGCCGATCTGGTGGCCAGGCATTGGGACCAGGACAGTGTCGGTGCACTGGTGGCGTCGCCGGCCAACCCCACTGGTACGATTCTCACTCGGGGCGAGTTGGCTGGGCTGTCGGGCGCCATCAAGGCGCGCAACGGGCACCTGGTGGTCGACGAGATTTATCACGGACTCACCTACGGCACGGACGCCGCCAGTGTGCTGGAAGTCGATGACGACGCCTTTGTCCTGAATAGTTTTTCGAAGTATTTCGGCATGACCGGCTGGCGCCTCGGTTGGCTGGTGGCGCCCCCTGAAGCGGTGGGCGAACTGGAGAAATTGGCGCAGAACCTCTACATCAGTGCGCCAAGCATGGCCCAGCATGCCGCGTTGGCCTGTTTCACCCCGCAAACCATGGAGATCCTGGAGCAGCGCCGTGACGAGTTTGGCCGCCGTCGTGACTTCCTGCTGCCGGCTCTGCGTGAGCTTGGGTTCGGTATCGCGGTAGAACCCGAAGGCGCCTTCTATCTGTATGCCGATATCAGCGCGTTCGGCGGCGATGCCTTCGCGTTTTGCCGTCATTTCCTCGAAACCGAGCATGTGGCCTTTACGCCCGGGTTGGATTTTGGTCGCTACCAGGCGGGGCACCATGTGCGTTTTGCCTACACGCAAAACCTCGATCGGTTGCAAGAAGCGGTAGAGCGAATTGCCCGTGGTTTACGGAGCTGGCAAGGCTGATGCGTTTTAATCCTCCTCTTGAAGAAGGCCGGCTGATCCGCCGCTACAAGCGCTTTCTCACCGATATCGAAACCGTTACCGGCGAGTTGCTCACCATTCACTGCCCTAACACCGGTTCGATGCTCAATTGCATGGTCGAAGGTGGCCAGGTCTGGTTCAGCCGCTCCACGGACCCCAAGCGCAAGTTGCCGGGCACCTGGGAGATTGCCGAAACGCCCCAGGGCCGGCTGGCGTGTGTCAACACCGCGCGTGCCAATCAGTTGGTGGAAGAAGCCTTGCTGGCTGGTGTGATCACTGAGCTCAATGGCTTTACCGCGTTGAAGCGTGAGGTGCCTTATGGCCAGGAGAAAAGCCGCATCGACTTTCGCCTGGATTACCCCCAGGGCGCTGCGTTTGTCGAGGTCAAAAGCGTCACCCTGGGCTTTGATGGCAGCTCGGTGGCGGCTTTCCCCGATGCGGTGACGCAGCGCGGGGCCAAGCACTTGCGTGAGCTGGCGCACCTGGCACGCGACGGTATACGGGCCGTGCAGTTGTATTGCGTGAACCTGTCGGGGATCGACGCGGTGCGCCCGGCGGTGGAAATCGACGCCGGTTATGCGGCGGCGCTACGTGAGGCCAAGGCAGCAGGTGTGGAGGTGTTGGCCTATGGCGTACAGGTCACGCCGCAGGAGATATACGTCGAACGTCGGCTGAAGGTGCTGCTGGGCGACTAGAGATCGACCCACAATCCCTGTTCGTCTTCGCGGCCGGGCAGGGCGGTGAGGCTTTGGCCTGCGCAAGGCCCGGCGATGCACTCGCCGCTTTCAATCAGGAACAGCGCGCCATGGGTGGCGCATTGGATCAGGCTGGCGCTGTCGTCGAGGAAGCGATCAGGTTGCCATTCCAGCGGGATGCCGCGATGGGGGCAGCGGTTGAGATAAACGTAAGCAATGCCGTCCCGGCGCACTGCCAACAGCTTGTGGCCATCGATATCAAAACCGCGGCTGCTGTTGGGGATGAGGTCGCCCGAGGCGCAGAGAAACTTCATTTCAATCCTTAAGTGCCTTGACGTGCAAATGCAAACAATTATCAAATGCCCGCTTCGCCCGTCAGCTGACTGGGTGCTCAATACGATGCATGGCAGGGGTAATCTGTCACATCAATGAGTGCTTGAGTGGCCCTGCCCTAGGAAGGAAACCCTGTTATGCGCCTGAGTACCAGTGCTATTGCGCTTGTTGCCTCACTGCTGGTCAACCCTGGGGTGCATGCCTCCGAACTGCCGCAACGCTGGGTCAGTGCCGGCGGTGCGCTGTCGGAATGGGTGACGGCCCTGGGCGGTGAGTCTAAGCTGGTGGGGGTAGACACGACCAGTCTGCATCCGGCGTCGCTCAAGGCCTTGCCGAGCATCGGTTATCAGCGGCAGCTGTCGGCCGAAGGCATTCTCAGCCTGCGCCCGCAAATCCTTGTGGGTACGGAGGAAATGGGGCCGCCGCCGGTGCTGGCGCAGATTCGCAGTGCCGGCGTGCAGGTGGATATGTTCTCGGCCCATCCGGATTTGCCCACGCTCAAAGGCAACCTTGAACACCTGGGGAAACTGCTCGGCAGTGAGGCTAAGGCTGATGCCTTGTTTGCCGGGTATGAGCAGGCGCTGGCGCAGCAGAAAAACTGGGTGGCCAAGGCCCAGGCTACGCAGAAGGCTCCAGGCGTGTTGTTGCTGCTCGGCCATGCCGGTGGCAAACCGCTGATCGCCGGCAAGGACACGGCCGCTGACTGGATGTTGCAGCAGGCTGGTGGGCGTAATCTGGCCACGCACACCGGCTATAAACCGTTTTCCGTCGAGTCGCTGGCGGGTTTGAGCCCTGAGGTGCTGGTGTTTGCTGATCGCGCGCTGAGCGGGGACGCGGCGCGTGCTGCCATGTTCAAGGAAAATCCGATCCTTGCCTCTACGCCGGCAGCCAAGAGCGGCCGCGTCGTTGAGCTGGATCCGACGTTGTTGGTAGGCGGCCTGGGGCCTAGATTGCCGCAAAGCCTGGAGAAGCTGTCTGCCGATTTTTATCCGTCCCAGCCTAAGCCTGCCCCATGACCACTCTGGTTAAGCCAAAAACGCTGTTTATCGGGCTCTCGCTGCTGTGTGTATTGGCGATCTGGCTTTCATTGGCACTGGGGCCGGTCAGCCTGCCGTTAGTGGACACGCTCAGGGCTGCGCTAAAACTGATGGGCGTACCGATAGAGGCCCAGGGGTTGGAGCAGGCCGAGTTGATCCTGGGGCAGATTCGCCTGCCACGGACCCTGTTGGGGCTGGCGGTCGGCGGTGTGCTGGCGTTGTCGGGTGTGGCGATGCAGGGGCTGTTCCGCAATCCGCTGGCCGATCCTGGGTTGGTAGGGGTATCCAGCGGTGCCGCGCTGGGGGCGGCGGTGGCGATTGTCGGTGGCTCGTTCTTTGGCGGGCTGCCGGATGCTTTCGGGCCATACCTGTTGTCGCTGTGTGCATTCCTTGGTGGCTTGGGCGTCACGGCGCTGGTCTATCGGTTGGGGCGTCGCAATGGCCAGACCAATGTCGCGACGATGTTGCTTGCCGGTATCGCGCTGACGGCCCTGGCCGGTTCTGCGGTGGGGCTCTTTACCTATTTGGCTGACGACGCCACCTTGCGCACCCTGACGTTCTGGAACCTGGGCAGCCTCAATGGCGCAAGTTACTCGCGGTTGTGGCCCTTGCTGCTGGTGAGTGTGGGCGTGGCGCTGTGGTTGCCGCGCCGGGCCAAGGCGCTGAACGCGCTGCTGTTGGGTGAGTCTGAGGCCAATCATCTGGGTATTGATGTTGAAAGGCTCAAGCGTGAGCTGGTGTTCTGTACGGCTTTAGGCGTTGGCGCTGCAGTGGCGGCGGCGGGCATGATTGGTTTTGTCGGGTTGGTGGTACCCCATCTGGTGCGGTTGCTGGCGGGGCCGGATCATCGGGTGTTGTTACCGGCCTCGGTATTGGCGGGGGCGAGCCTGCTGTTGTTTGCGGACCTGGTGGCGCGCCTGGCGTTGGCGCCGGCGGAACTGCCGATTGGTATTGTCACTGCGTTTATCGGTGCGCCGTTTTTCCTCTATTTATTGTTACGAGGGCGCGCCTGATGTTGCGGGTAGAAGCTTTGCAGATCCGGCGTGGTGGTAAAACCGTGCTGGCCGATATCACCTTGGACCTGTTGCCGGGCGAAGTGCTGGGCGTTCTGGGCCCCAATGGCGCCGGCAAAAGTACCTTGCTTGGGGCGCTGTGCGGGGAGTTGCAGCCGGATCAGGGCAAGGTCTGGCTGGATCAGCAGGCGCTCAAGCACATGACCGGCGCGCAGCGTGCCCAGCGCCTGGCGGTGCTGCCACAATCTTCCACCCTGGATTTTGCCTTCCGTGTCGAAGAGGTGGTGGGCATGGGCCGCTTGCCCCATCAGACCGGGCGGGTGCGTGACGACGAAATCATCAGCGCGGCGCTGAACGCGGCGGATGTAGGCCACCTGAGTGGCCGCAGTTACCTGGCGTTGTCCGGCGGCGAGCGGCAACGTGTGCACCTGGCGCGGGTATTGGCGCAGTTATGGCCGGGTGAGGCAGGGCAGACGTTGTTGCTGGATGAGCCTACGTCGATGCTCGACCCTCTGCACCAACACACCACCTTGCAAGCTATCCGACATTTCGCCGACAGAGGCGCTGCGGTGCTGGTCATCCTGCATGACTTGAACCTGGCAGCGCGTTACTGCGACCGGATCCTGTTGCTGGAAAACGGCCGCCCTCACGCGTTGGATACGCCCTCCCAAGTCTTGCAACCTGAGCCGCTCAAGGCTGTATTCGGTCTGGATGTGCTGGTACAGCCGCATCCGGAGCGTGGGCATCCGCTGATCATTGCGCGCTGAGGCCGGTTAATTCGCGGGCAAAAAAAGACCCGGCAAGAGCCGGGTCAAATAACCGTGATTAGCCTGATGAGGAGATAATCTGAGAGTCCGAACCAATGGTCTTTCAGTTATCGGCTGATCTCGCGACCAGTTGTGATAATCATAACGATTCTCATTTGAGAGTCAACATTTGTTTTTCTGCCTCATCCAGTTTTCTCAAACGCTCGTTTGTAATGCCCGTAAACACTGGATTTGAGTGCCGCTCTAGTTCTTCTGATGCACTGAAATCGCTTCCAGCTGACGGTTCAAGGCCTCCTTGCGCTCCGTGGGTATGTCGTTCCAGTGCACATCCATCAATGCCCCTTCAATCGCATACAGCAGAACCTTCGAGGCTCGAAACCCCCGCGTGCGCACGGCTCGGTAGGCATCGACCGCCCCCAGCCGACGCAAATCGGACGCGCTGTGGATGCCCACCGCATGCAGCCACTGCGCTGACGTCTTGCCAAGGTTTTTCAGGTGTTGCAGCTCATCGTTCATCAAGCCTCCTTGCGTTGGCCGAATGGTGCGGTGGGTGTCGTGACCAGGCAGCCTGAAAATGAGTGTAGCGCTCAGTAGGAAAAGCGTGGTTCTTTGGTCAGGAAGGGCTGAAAAGCTTATAAGAAGGGTGCGAAGGCGTTTGCTCACAGGAAGGCGGCTACCGCCCGGCAGGCTTGGGGCGTCGCCGTGGTTCGGTACGAGGGGTTATCTGGTGCGATAGCGCAGGCGAGTACCGAAATTGACCGACATCAGAATCTCGTCAGCCGTAAGTTCGGGCGGGAAGTAAGCACCCGAAATCTGCGCATGGGCCAGGCTGGCGCCTTCCAGTGAGCAGCCACGCAAGTCCAGGCCGCGCAAGTCGGCAGAGCGAAAATAGGCGTCGGTGAAGTCGATGCCGCTGGCGTTCAGGTCGCGCAGGTCCAGCCCTCGAAAGTCGCCACCGCGCATATCGATGGTGCCGCCTTCAGGACGTTCCTGGTTGAAACCGCGAATGTCGTCCTTGTGCAGGAGGGTGTAGAGCGGGGTATCAAGAAGCTTGGGCTGACTCATGATCGCGACTCTGGCTGGTGTTATTGAGCCAGTATAGTGCCACTATCGCGAGGTCGCGCGCCGAAGACGGCGACACGACCAAGAAATATTTCTTACAGGCCCGGCAGGCGCTGGCGGATATGCCCGACCAAGGCGTCGAGCGTCCCGCTTTCATTGGTCTCGACACGCTTGCTGAGCAGCAGCTCCTCGGCAGTCAGCGGATCACGACTGGCTTGTTGTTCTTCGATAACGGCCAGTGTGGCGTCGGACGGATCGTTTTTATCCGCCTGGCGTTGGGCCAGCCAACTGGTGATAACGGCGTGCGGGGCGTTGCAGTCCAGGATCAGGAACGGCGCGCCAGTGGCTTCGGCAACCTGGGCGGCGGCGTCACGCTGTGCGCGTTTCAAGAACGTGGCATCCAGCACTACCGGGTAGCCGGCGCGCAGCACGGTGTCGGCAATCTCGTTCAGGCGTGCGTAGGTGGCAGCGCTGGCGTCCTGATTGTAGATGCCGGCCTGTGGCGTGTTCTCTACCTGCTGCTCGCCAAACAGGCGCTTGCGTTCGACATCCGAGCGCAGGCGGATGGCGCCCAGGGCTTCGACCAGGCGCATGGCCACGTGGCTCTTGCCCACGGCTGAAACACCATGGGTGATTGCAAGGAAACGCGAAGGAATGGTGCTGTAGCTCTCCGCCAGGTTGGCGTAGTTGCGGTACTGGCGCAGGGTGGTCGCGCGTTGCACCGGGTTGGCTTCGCTCGGCATGCTGAATAGTGCAACCTTGGCGCGCACCAGCGCACGGTAGGCTTTATAGAAGTTCAGGAGTTCCAGGCCCTGGTAGTCACCGGTCAGTTCCAGGTACTGGCTGATAAAACGCCGTGCCAGGCATTTGAGGCCGCGATCTTCCAGGTCCATGGCCAAAAAGGCGGTGTCGGCGTACACGTCGGTAAAGCGGAACGGCTCGTTGAACTCGATGCAGTCGAAGATCACCACGCGGCCATCGATCAGGGTGGCGTTGCCCAGGTGGATATCGCCGTGGCATTCACGGGTATAGCCCTCTAGCTTGCGCTGGGAAAGCAGAGGCTTGAGGCGTTCGAAGCTGCTTTCAGCCCAGGCTTGCAGAGCCTCCAGTTGCGTCAGGTCGGCCTTGTCGCTGAGGAACGGGCGGATCTGGTCAAAGTTCTGGCGTACCGGTGCCATCACTTCCTGCGGCGTGCCGGCCGGGTGATCTTGCGGAACTTGAGGGGCGCTGAGGTGGAACTGGGCAATCTGCTTGGCCATCTCATCGATGTGCGCGCTGGTCAGTTCGCCGTTGGCTTGCAGGGTGCTGAGCATCTGGCTTTGCGGGAACTGGCGCATTTTCAGCGCGTACTCGATGGCCGGGCCGTCGCCACCCAGTTGCGGCGCCTCGGCAGTGCCGGTAATCGGCAACACTTCAAGATACAAATCTTCGGTCAGGCGTTGGTTCAGGCGCAGTTCCTCGCGGCAGAAATGCCCGCGGTCGTCCAGATTGGTGAAGTCCAGGAAGCCGAAGTTCATCGGTTTCTTCAGCTTATATGCATAGGGGCCCGTCAGTATCACCCAGGAAATATGGGTCTCGATGACTTGAAACGCGTCAACCGGATGAGGGTACAAGGCCGGGTTTTGCAGGGCAGCGATCAGGGTCTGGCTCACGGGCGATCCTTCAAAGTCTGGGGGAAATCATGGGGGGCATTATGGCTGCTGATGCCAGTCGTGCAAACCGCTGTCCGGCTCATGTTGATCATCAATAAAGTGCGTATAATCCGCCGCCATGACTCGAACCCGATCTCCCCGTTCCCGTAAAAAACCTCCTTCCCGCGGCCCGCGCCCTTGGCTGGGCTGGGTGATCAAGCTTGGCCTGGTGGGCCTTGTGGCGGTCGCCGGCCTTGCGGTGTACCTCGATGCCGTGGTGCAGGAAAAATTCTCCGGCAAGCGCTGGACGATTCCGGCCAAGGTGTATGCACGCCCGCTGGAGCTGTTCTCTGGCCAGAAGCTCAGCAAGGAGGATTTCCTCACCGAGCTCGATGCACTGGGCTACCGCCGCGAACCTGTGAGCAATGGCCCAGGCGCTGCGGCGGTCAGCGGTAATACCGTCGACCTGAACACCCGTGGCTTCCAGTTCTACGAAGGCCTGGAAAAAGCCCAGCCGGTGCGCGTGCGGTTCTCGGGCGACTATGTGGCTGAGCTGTCGTCGCTCAATGGCTCCAAGCTGCCGGTGGTGCGTCTTGAACCGTTGCTGATCGGCGGTATTTACCCGAAAAACCTTGAAGATCGCATCCTGATCAAGCTCGATCAGGTGCCGCCGTACCTGCTGGAAACCCTGGTCGCTGTCGAAGACCGCGATTTCTATAGCCACTGGGGTGTCTCGCCGAAGTCGATCGCCCGCGCTATCTGGGTCAACACCTCCGGCGGCAAGATGACCCAGGGCGGCAGTACGTTGACGCAACAATTGGTCAAGAACTTCTACCTGACCAACGAACGCAGCCTCACCCGTAAACTCACCGAAGCCATGATGGCGATGTTGCTGGAGCTGCATTACAGCAAGCAGGAAATCCTCGAGGCCTACCTCAACGAGGTATTCGTCGGTCAGGATGGCCAGCGCGCCGTGCACGGTTTCGGCCTGGCCAGCCAGTTCTTCTTCGGGCAACCGTTGTCCGAGTTGAAATTGCATCAGGTCGCGTTGCTGGTGGGGATGGTGAAGGGGCCGTCCTATTACAACCCGCGCCGCAACCCGGAGCGTGCACTTGAACGCCGTAACCTGGTGCTCGATGTGCTGGAGCAGCAGGGCGTCGCCACCGCTGAACAGGTGGCCGCCGCGAAGAAAATGCCACTGGGTGTGACCACCCGCGGCAAGCTGGCGGATAGCTCATTTCCCGGCTTTATCGACCTGGTCAAGCGCCAACTGCGCGAAGACTACCGCGACGAAGACTTGACCGAAGAGGGCCTGCGGATCTTCACCAGCTTCGACCCCATCCTGCAGATGAAGGCCGAAGCGTCGGTCAACGACACCTTCAAGCGCCTGACCGGCCGTAAAGGCTCGGATGAAGTCGAAGCCGCCATGGTCGTGACCAACCCGGAAACCGGCGAGGTCCAGGCCATGATCGGCAGCCGCCAGGCCAGTTTCGCCGGTTTCAACCGCGCACTGGATGCCGTGCGGCCGATTGGCTCGCTGGTCAAGCCCGCTGTATACCTCACTGCACTGGAAAAACCCAGCAAGTACACGCTGACCAGTTGGCTGTCCGATGACCCGCTGTCGGTCAAAGGTGCGGATGGCCAGGTGTGGACCCCCAAGAACTTCGACCGCCGCTCCCATGGCACGGTGTTCCTGTATCAAGGGTTGGCGCATTCCTACAATATTTCGACCTCGCGCCTGGGGCTTGAGGTAGGTGTGCCCAATGTCCTGAAAACCATAGCGCGACTGGGGGTGGAGCGTGAGTTCCCTGCATTCCCATCCATGCTTTTGGGCGCTGCGGCCATGACGCCGATGGAAGTGACCACCATGTACCAGACCCTGGCCAATGGTGGCTTCAACACGCCGATGCGCGGTATTCGCAGTGTGCTGACCGCCGATGGCGAACCGCTCAAGCGCTACCCGTTCCAGATTCAGCAGCGCTTCGACGCGGGTTCCATTTACCTGATCCAGAATGCCATGCAGCGTGTGATGCGTGAGGGTACAGGGCGTTCGGTCTACAGCGTGCTGCCGTCGAACCTGACCCTGGCCGGCAAGACCGGTACCAGTAACGACTCCCGCGACAGCTGGTTCGCAGGGTTCGGCCAGGATGTACTGGCCGTGGTATGGCTGGGACGTGACGACAATGGCAAGACGCCGTTCACCGGTGCGACCGGCGCGCTGCAGGTATGGACCAGTTTCATGCGCAAGGCTGACCCGTTGCCGCTCAACATGCCGCAGCCAGACAACATCGTGCAGGCCTGGATTGACCCGCACACCGGCCAAGGCTCCGACGCCAACTGTCCGGGCGCGGTGCAGATGCCGTATATTCGCGGCAGCGAACCACCACCCGGCGCCGCGTGCAGTGGCAGTACACCTGCTGACGCGGAATCGGTGATGGATTGGGTCAAGGGCTGGATGAACTAAGCAAAGAGGGTTTCAAGTGAACAAGTTGTGGATTCCAGCAATTACGGCTCTGGCTTTGCTCGGCGGCTGCTCCAGCGTGCAGCGCGGCTCTATCCCTGTGGTGGACTCAAGCACGTCCGTCTCCAATAACGACCGCATTTCGGCCAATGGCGGCTTCCGTCAGACTGTGGTCAAACGACCTGCCCAAGCTGCAACCCAGGCAATTCCCCAGGATTCGGGCGTCGTGGTGATGGTGCCCGGCAGCGGGGCTGCAACCTCGGCGCCTATCAGTGCCGAGCCATGGACCCCAGGCCCGAGCACTTCCGGGCCGGTGAACTCCACGCCGATTCAAACCGCGCCGGTCAACCAAGGCACCTACAACATGCCTTCGACGCCGAGCGGTATTCCGTCATCGTCCAGTGCGGGCGGGTTGTCGGCTGACGAACAACTCGATGGCCCGGTACTGGCGTTGCTCACCACCGCTCAGCAGCAGCAGGCGGGTGGCGATTTGAATGGCGCTTCGTCGAGCCTTGAGCGTGCCCAGCGCGTGGCGCCGCGTGAGCCACAAGTGCTCTACCGCCTGGCCCAGGTGCGCATGGCCCAGGGCGATGCGCCCCAAGCGGAGCAATTCGCTCGTCGCGGCCTGAGCCTGGCCAATGGCCGTCCGGACCTGCAAGCCAGCCTGTGGGCCTTGATCGGTGATGCACGTGCCGCCCAAGGGGATGCCGCCGGTGCAGCCCAGGCGCGGCAAAAAGCCAAGGTCAGCCTCTGATGGATGCACGTTTTTCCGAGATTGCCGAACAGTTATTGCTGATCGAGCGCGAACTGCGCGTGCAGGGTTGGTGGGATGAAGTCCCCCCTAGCGCTGGAGCCCTCAGCAGTGTCGAGCCCTTTTCCGTCGACACCCTGGACTTCCATCAGTGGCTGCGATGGATCTTCCTCGCGCGCATGAAGCAGATCCTGGAGCAAGACCTGCCCTTGCCGAATGCGTCGGGGATCCTGGAAATGGCCGAGATGGTCTACGCCGACCGACCGCGGGAGAGCCTCGGCTTGCGTAACGCGCTGAAAAAGTTCGATCAATTGATCGTCGACGCTCGTTAATTGCCTGACTGCCGGTTTTTCCGGCAGTCTTGCGCACATTTCTACCGCTTGACGACATTCAGGCGAGTTTTATCCCTCCTCAAAGCCCTTTCTTCTACGTTCTCATGCGCTTAGTTGGAAAAAAGCGCAATTATTGCTTGACTTGAAGGGCGTGAAACAGAAGAATCCAAAGTCCGCTGTATCGGGACTGCCAGAAGCAGGCCCGCTCAGCAGATCATGAGGCGCACATCCGCGCCGACCTGTAACACCCGCAACGCGTTACCTCGCGCTGGGTGGGAAAAGCCCGCAACACTTGGGACGATCCCAATACTTGCTCAGTCAGTGCTGACGTAGTCGGCGACCACCGTCGCTCATGCTCTGTTGAGAAGTAAACCTATTAAGACCCGTCGGTTTTTTAACGGACGGTATTCTGGCGTTTTAGAGGTGAACAACGTGGAGCTTTTATCTGGCGGTGAGATGCTCGTCCGCTTTTTGCGTGACGAAGGCGTCGACTATATCTACGGGTACCCAGGTGGTGCTCTGCTGCATGTCTACGACGCACTGTTCAAGGAACCGGCTGTTACCCACATCCTGGTTCGCCACGAACAGGCCGCGACCCATATGGCTGACGGTTACGCCCGTGCCACCGGTAAAGCCGGCGTGGTACTGGTAACGTCCGGCCCAGGCGCAACCAATGCCATTACCGGCATCGCGACTGCGTATATGGACTCCATCCCGATGGTGATCATCTCTGGCCAGGTGCCTAGCACCATGGTCGGCACCGATGCATTCCAGGAAACCGACATGATCGGTATTTCCCGCCCGATCGTGAAACACAGCTTCATGATCAAGCACGCGTCGGAAATCCCGGAAGTCATGAAAAAGGCGTTCTACCTCGCCCAGTCCGGTCGCCCGGGCCCTGTGGTGGTTGATATCCCGAAAGACATGACCAACCCGGCCGAAAAATTCGAATATGTTTTTCCCAAGAAAGCCAAGCTGCGTTCCTACAGCCCGGCCGTGCGTGGGCACTCGGGGCAAATCCGCAAGGCGGCAGAAATGCTCCTGGCGGCCAAGCGCCCCGTGCTGTACTCCGGCGGTGGCGTGATTCTGGGCGGCGGGTCCGCTCCGTTGACCGAACTGGCCAAGTTGCTCAACCTGCCGGTGACCAACACCCTGATGGGCCTCGGCGCATTCCCGGGTTCGGACCGTCAGTTCGTCGGCATGCTCGGTATGCACGGCAGCTACACCGCCAACCTCACCATGCACCACGCCGATGTGATCCTGGCAGTGGGCGCGCGGTTCGATGACCGGGTGATCAACGGTGCGAGCAAATTCTGCCCGAATGCCAAGATCATCCACATCGACATCGACCCGGCGTCCATCTCCAAGACTATCAAGGCCGATGTGCCGATCGTGGGTCCTGTAGAAAGCGTGTTGACCGAAATGGTCGCTGCGCTCAAGGACATCGGCGAAACGCCGAACAAGGAATCCGTTGCCAGCTGGTGGAAGCAGATCGACGAATGGCGCGGTGATCGCGGCCTGTTCCCTTACGACAAGGGCGACGGCAGCATTATCAAGCCGCAAACCGTTATCGAAACCCTGTGCGAAGTGACCAAGGGCGACGCCTTTGTGACCTCCGACGTAGGCCAGCACCAGATGTTCGCGGCGCAGTACTACAAGTTCGACAAGCCTAACCGCTGGATCAACTCTGGTGGCCTGGGCACGATGGGCTTTGGTTTCCCTGCGGCCATGGGTGTAAAGCTGAGCTTCCCGGATGCCGACGTTGCCTGTGTAACGGGCGAAGGCAGCATCCAGATGAACATCCAGGAACTGTCGACGTGCCTGCAGTACGGCCTTCCGGTGAAGATCGTCTGCTTGAACAACGGCGTACTGGGCATGGTTCGTCAGTGGCAGGACATGAGCTACGGTAGCCGTCACTCCCATTCCTACATGGAATCGTTGCCAGACTTCGTCAAATTGGTTGAAGCCTATGGCCACGTCGGCATTCGCATCAACGATCTGAAAGATCTGAAGCCGAAAATGGAAGAGGCGTTCGCCATGAAGGACCGCCTGGTGTTCATCGATATTCAGGTGGATACCAGCGAGCACGTCTACCCGATGCAGATCAAAGACGGCTCTATGCGCGACATGTGGCTGAACAAGACGGAGCGTACTTAATCATGCGGCATATTATCTCCCTGCTTCTGGAGAACGAACCCGGCGCTCTGTCTCGTGTTGTCGGCCTGTTTTCGCAACGTAACTACAACATCGAAAGCCTGACCGTGGCCCCAACCGAAGACCCGACCCTGTCGCGCCTGACGTTGACCACCGTGGGCCACGATGAGGTGATCGAGCAGATCACCAAGAACCTCAACAAGCTGATCGAAGTGGTCAAGCTGGTCGACTTGTCGGAAAGCGCTCACATCGAGCGCGAACTGATGCTGGTCAAGGTCAAGGCCACGGGTGCCCAGCGTGCCGAGATCAAGCGCACTACCGATATTTATCGCGGGCAGATCGTCGATGTGAGCGCCAGCGTTTATACCGTTCAACTGACCGGTACCAGCGACAAACTGGACAGCTTCATCCAGTCGATCGGGACGGCCTCGATTCTGGAAACCGTACGCAGTGGTGTCACCGGGATTGCCCGTGGCGACAAAGTACTCAGCATCTAACCCAATTAGCGAATGGCCTTACGGCCTGGATATATAGAGGAACCTCATGAAAGTTTATTACGATAAAGATTGTGACCTGTCGATCATCCAGGGCAAGAAAGTCGCCATCATCGGCTACGGTTCCCAGGGCCACGCCCAAGCGTGCAACCTGAAAGATTCCGGCGTTGACGTCACCGTTGGCCTGCGCAAAGGTTCGGCCACCGTAGCAAAGGCTGAAGCCCATGGCCTGAAAGTGACTGACGTAGCTTCCGCTGTTGCGGCTGCCGACCTGGTCATGATCCTGACCCCGGACGAGTTCCAGTCCTCGCTGTACAAGAATGAAATCGAGCCGAACATCAAGAAGGGCGCTACCCTGGCCTTCTCCCACGGCTTCGCGATTCACTACAACCAGGTTGTGCCGCGTGCTGACCTTGACGTGATCATGATCGCGCCGAAAGCACCCGGCCACACCGTGCGTTCCGAGTTCGTCAAAGGCGGCGGTATCCCTGACCTGATCGCGATCTACCAAGATGCGTCGGGCAATGCCAAGAACGTTGCACTGTCCTACGCTGCTGGCGTGGGTGGCGGTCGTACCGGCATCATCGAAACCACGTTCAAGGACGAGACCGAAACCGACCTGTTCGGCGAACAAGCCGTTCTGTGCGGTGGTACCGTTGAACTGGTAAAAGCCGGTTTCGAAACGCTGGTTGAAGCTGGCTACGCGCCGGAAATGGCCTACTTCGAATGCCTGCACGAACTGAAGCTGATCGTTGACCTCATGTACGAAGGCGGTATCGCCAACATGAACTACTCGATCTCCAACAACGCCGAATACGGCGAGTACGTGACCGGCCCTGAAGTAATCAACGCCGAGTCCCGCCAGGCCATGCGCAACGCCCTGAAACGTATTCAGGACGGCGAATACGCCAAAATGTTCATCAGCGAAGGCGCTACCGGCTACCCTTCGATGACCGCCAAGCGTCGTAACAACGCCGCTCACGGTATCGAAGTCATCGGCGAGCAACTGCGCTCCATGATGCCGTGGATCGGTGCCAACAAGATCGTCGACAAAGCCAAAAACTAAGTCGGACGCATCAAGGGAAAACGCGGCTTAGGCCGCGTTTTTTCGTTTGGAGGGCCGGTTCTGGTATAAAGCTGCATCGTTTGCAGGCGAACAATCGCTGCAAGTATCTGTCGAATTTTTTTCACACCGTTGCAAGGTAAAGTCCATGAGCGAACGTCCCGAAGAGCCAAACCAGGCTTCCGACGCCGAAAGCATGCTGCCGATCGATGAACATGTCGAAGAAGGGCATGACGCCGAAGGCCGCAAGGTCCGGCATCGTGGCATCTATCTGCTGCCCAACCTGTTCACCACGGCGAACCTGTTCGCCGGCTTCTATTCCATCATCAACTCCATGAGTGCCCAGAGTGCGCTGGCGGCGGGTGATGCGGCGAGTGCCAGCAAATACTTCGGTTTTGCCGCGATCGCGATCTTCGTGGCCATGGTGCTCGACGGCCTGGACGGGCGCGTGGCGCGCATGACCAATACCCAAAGTGCCTTCGGCGCCGAGTACGACTCGTTGTCGGACATGGTTGCCTTTGGTGTCGCTCCCGCACTGCTGGCGTTTGCCTGGGCATTGGGTGACATGGGCAAGGTGGGTTGGATGGTTGCCTTCATCTATGTCGCGGGCGCCGCTTTGCGCCTGGCGCGCTTCAACACCCAGGTGGGGACTGCCGACAAACGCTACTTCATCGGCCTTGCCAGCCCGGCAGCGGCGGGTGTTGTCGCGGGGATTGTCTGGGCGTTCAGCGACTACGGGATTCAGGGGTCGAAGATGTCGTTCCTGGTTGCCCTGATGGTGGCGGCGGCCGGCATGCTGATGGTCAGCAATATCAAGTACAACAGCTTCAAGGAGTTCGACCTCAAGGGGCGCGTGCCTTTCGTGGCCATCCTTGTCGTGGTGCTGGTGTTCGCGGTGGTGTTCAGTGATCCACCGCGTATCCTGCTGCTGGCGTTCCTGGCCTACGCCGCTTCGGGTCCGATTCAGTACTTGTTGCGTCTGCGTCGGGACAAAACATTGCCTTAATGTAATTTCCCCCATACTCCGCAGTCTATTGGTGCATCAGTTCTCCAACGCTGCGGAGTTACCATGTTAATCAAATTACCCAAAGCGTCCGATTGTCACGAATCGGATGTCACGCCTGAATCCTTCTACCTCTCTCGCCGCAGCTTGCTCGGTGGTGCGCTCGCTGGTATTGCCGCCAGCAGCTTGCCGCGTTGGGCCAGTGCGGGCGATGCCTCGCGGTATGCCGACGTCGAGCCGGGGAGGGCGCCCGACTGGTTTACGGGAAAACTTCCGAATACGAAGTGGCAGGCCGTAACGGTCAAGGATGAGGCCATCACGCCATTCAAGGACGCGACCCACTACAACAACTTCTATGAGTTCGGGACAGGCAAGGGCGACCCGGCAACGAATGCGGGCTCGCTCAAGACGCAGCCCTGGAGCGTGGTGATAGATGGTGAAGTCGCAAAGCCTGGGCGCTATGCCCTGGAGGACTTCATGAAGCCCTATGAATTGGAAGAGCGCATCTACCGCCTGCGTTGTGTCGAGGCATGGTCCATGGTGATTCCGTGGATAGGCTTTCCCATCTCCGCGTTGCTCAAGCAGGTCGAGCCAACCTCCAAAGCCAAGTACATCCGTTTTGAAACCCTTCAGGATCCCAAGAGCATGCCTGGGCAGCGCTCAAGTTTCGGCTTGATCGACTGGCCTTATGTAGAAGGGCTGCGCCTGGATGAGGCGATGAATCCGCTGGCGATCCTCGCTGTGGGTATGTATGGGCGGGAGTTGCCTAACCAGAACGGCGCGCCGTTGCGCCTGGTGGTGCCGTGGAAGTATGGCTTCAAGAGTGTGAAGTCCATCGTGCGGATCAGTCTGGTCAGTGAGCAGCCGAAAACCACCTGGCAAAGTATTGCGGCTGATGAGTATGGTTTTTATGCGAATGTGAACCCTACGGTCGATCACCCGCGCTGGACCCAGGCGCGTGAGCGCCGTCTGCCGAGCGGCCTGTTCAGTCCTAATGTGCGCGAAACGCAGATGTTCAATGGCTATTCGGATGAGGTCGCTTCTTTATATACCGGCCTCGATCTGCGGAAGAACTACTGATGCGCTATCCCATCTGGCGCATCGGCGTGTTTGTAGCCGCCGCAGTGTGGCCATTGCTCTGGTTGTATGAAGCGTGGAGTTCTGCGCTGGGGCCTGACCCTGGCAAGGTGCTGGTTGATCGCCTGGGTTTGGGCACGTTGATTCTATTGCTGATCACACTTGCCATGACGCCGCTGCAGAAGTTGAGCGGTTGGGCGGGGTGGATAGCGGTGCGTCGACAGCTGGGGTTGTGGTGCTTTGCTTATGTTGTGCTGCACCTGGCGGCCTATTGCGTGTTTGTCCTGGGGCTGGATTGGTCGCAGCTCGGCGTAGAGTTGAGCAAGCGGCCCTACATCATCGTGGGTGCGCTGGGGTTTGTTGCTCTCCTGATGCTGGCCGTCACGTCGAACCGCTACAGCCAGCGTCGGCTGGGGAGCCGCTGGAAGAAGCTGCACCGCCTGGTCTATGTGATTCTTGGGCTCGGTTTGCTGCATATGTTATGGATAGTGCGGGCGGATCTGAAGGAGTGGGTTATCTACGCTTCTATAGGTGCGCTGCTTCTGTTGCTGCGGGTGCCGCCGGTAATGCGCCGAATCCCTCGCCTTATTGCTAAAAAAGCGCCTTCTGCAACAAAAGCGTAATTAAGCCTTGACGGCAGATTCTGGAAGTCTATAATTCGCCCCACTTCCGGCGCAGTCGAAACGGAAAACTCCTTGGTAAACAATGAGTTACGCAGTTATCGACAGCAAGTTGCTTCAGTTCATCGAAG